>JALWEK010000165.1:6069-8457 GCA_027014185.1 Aquificaceae bacterium | reverse complement strand
CCCTGAACCAGCTCCTGGTGGAGATGGACGGCTTCGACACATCCGAGGGCATCATTGTTATAGCCGCGACCAACAGGCCCGACATTCTGGACCCTGCACTTCTGAGGCCCGGCAGGTTCGACAGGCAGATATTCATACCAAGGCCAGACGTCAAGGGAAGGTACGAGATACTCAAGGTCCACGCAAAGAACAAGAAGCTTGCCCCGGACGTGGATCTCGAGCTTGTGGCGAGAGCTACCCCAGGCTTTACCGGGGCCGACCTTGAGAACCTCCTGAACGAGGCAGCCCTGCTTGCGGCCAGGAAGGGGAAGGAAGCCATATCCATGGAGGAGGTTGAAGAGGCTATAGACAGGATAACTATGGGCCTCGAGAGGAAGGGTATGGTCATATCTCCCAAGGAGAAGGAGAAGATAGCCTACCACGAGGCCGGGCACGCCCTGATGGGTTTCATGACCGAGGACTCGGACCCAGTTCACAAGGTCTCCATAATCCCGAGGGGTATGGCCCTGGGTGTTACCCAGCAGCTTCCAATAGACGACAAGCATATATACGACAAGAAGAATCTCTTCAACAGGATCCTCATAATGATGGGAGGAAGGGCTGCCGAGGAGGTCTTCTACGGCAAGGAAGGTATAACCACGGGAGCCGAGAACGATCTCCAGAGGGCTACCGAACTCGCCTACAAGATGGTCTCCATGTGGGGAATGAGCGACAAGGTGGGTCCGATAGCGATAAAGAGGGTGAACAACCCGTTCCTGGGAGGGATGGCAAACAGCATAGACACGAGCCCGGAGCTTCTCAGGGAGATAGACGACGAGGTTAAGAGAATACTCACCGAAGCTTACGAGCAGGCCAAGGCTACAATAGAAGCCCATAAAGAACCGCTGAAGGCTGTAGTTAAAAAACTCCTAGAGCAGGAGTCCATAACCTGCGAGGAGTTCGTAGAGATACTGAAGCTCTACGGAGTTGAGGTAAAGACCGGTTGTAAGAAAGAGGAAACCAAAACTTTTGAAGATACGAAACCCTCTGAAGAGAAAACCGAGAAGGAGGTCGTTTGATGGGTATGACGATAACCGAGAAGATACTCGCGGCCCATGCGGGCAGGAAGGAGGTAAGGCCGGGGGATCTTATAACCGCCAAGATAGACCTAGCTATGGCCAACGACGTCACGGCTCCCCTAGCCATCAAGATACTTGAGAAGCATGGCATAGACCAGGTGTTCGATCCTGATAGAATAGCCCTCGTTCTCTCCCACTTCGTTCCCGCCAAGGACATAAAGTCTGCCGAGCAGGCGAAAATCGTAAGGGATTTTGCCAAAAAACACGGTATAAAGTACTTCTTCGAAGAAGGTGAGGGCATAGAACACACAATCCTTCCCGAGAGGGGTATCGTCGTTCCCGGAGACCTCGTCGTCGGCGCAGACTCCCACACCTGCACCTATGGCGCCCTGGGAGCCTTCTCAACCGGGGTCGGGTCCACCGACATAGCCTACGCCATGGCCACGGGAGAGATATGGCTAAGGGTCCCCGAGTCGATGAAGTTCATCTTTTACGGAAAGCCCAGGCCCTGGGTTATGGGAAAGGACCTCATACTCCACACCATAGGGCAGATAGGGGTCGATGGAGCCCTCTACAGGGCTATGGAGTTCGAGGGCGAGGCGATAAGGGAGCTCTCGATGGAGCAGAGGCTAACCATAACGAACATGGCGATAGAGGCCGGGGGCAAGAGCGGGATAATAGCTCCCGATGAGAAGACCATAGAGTACGTCAAAGAGCGCGCCCAGAAGGAGTGGAAGGTATACACAAGCGATCCGGACGCCGAGTACCGCTCGGTCTATGAGTGGGACGCGGGCAAGATAGAGCCCCTGGTGGCGTGGCCGTATCTGCCCTCCAACGTCCATCCTGTGAGCGAGTCCACCCACATAAACATAGATCAGGCTTTCATAGGTTCCTGTACGAACGGGAGGCTTGAGGATCTAAGGATAGCCGCAAAGGTCTTCGAGGCGGCCATGAAGCAGGGTAAGAAGGTTCATCCTTACGTCAGATGTATAGTCATCCCCGCCTCCAAGAGGGTCTATCATCAGGCGCTCCATGAGGGTCTGATAGACGTCTTCATAGAAGCGGGCTGTGTTGTATCAACCTCGACATGCGGACCGTGCCTCGGAGGACATATGGGGGTCCTCGCGGAAGGAGAGAGATGCATCTCCACCTCCAACAGGAACTTCCCGGGAAGGATGGGGCATCCCAAGTCCGAGTCCTACCTGGCCAATCCGGCTGTAGTTGCGGCGAGCGCCGTCCTCGGAAGGATAGCCCATCCCGAGGAGATAGTTAAGGCAGAGGAGCTCGTAGGGGTCTCCTAGTAAAATTCTCTTGATGCTCGGAGTTATAG
>JALWEK010000165.1:0-6059 GCA_027014185.1 Aquificaceae bacterium | reverse complement strand
GTTATAGGGGGAAGCGGACTTTATGAGCTGGATGGCCTTAAGGTTCTGGAGGAGAAGTCTCTAAAAACACCCTTCGGGGAGCCGTCCTCCCCGATAATCCTGGGTGAGGTAGAGGGTAGGAAGATAGCCTTCCTGGCAAGGCACGGCAGGGACCACACCTACCCTCCCCATCTGGTTCCTTACAGAGCGAACGTATGGGCACTGAGGGAGGTGGGGGTCGATCGAATACTCGCCGTATCGGCAGTGGGAGGCATAAACAAGCTATTCAGTCCTGGAGACTTCGTGATAATAGACAGCTTCCTGGACTTCACAAAGCAGAGGAAGTCCACCTTCTACGAAGGCAAGTTCTCCGTTCAGGTGGAAGGGGAAGATAAGGTTGCCGAGCTCTTGAACTCCAAGAAGGTAGTTCACGTGGACGTCTCAGATCCCTACTGCCCTCAGATGCGGATGCTCCTGATGGAAATACTCCAGAAGAAGGGTCTTAGATACCACTCAGCGGGGGTTTACGCTTGTACCGAGGGCCCGAGGTTCGAAACACCGGCGGAGATAAAGGCCCTCGAGATCTTAGGGGCGGACGTCGTGGGCATGACAGGGTATCCCGAGGTGGTTCTCGCCCGTGAACTTACGATGTGCTACGCGTCTATATGTGTGGTTGCGAACCCGGCGGCCGGCATCTCGGCAGGTAGGCTCACCAGCGATGAGGTTCTGGAGCTGATGGGTAAGAAGGAGGCCCAGATAAAGGAGATCCTGCTCGAGTTCGTCAGGAGGTTGCCGGAGGATAAGACCTGCAGATGTGAAGAGGCCCTCGAGGGAGCGGAGGTGTAGGGTGGAAGATCTTCTTGGAAATGAAGTTTTAAAGGAGATGGGCTTTGGGGGCGCACTGGGATTTCTGGTGGGCTTTACCCTCAAGAGGGTCTTCAAGATAATGGCCTTCCTGCTAGGGCTCTATGTTCTTAGCCTCCTGTGGCTGGCAGACAACGGGGTCATCGTGGTAAAGTGGGGCGAGATAAGCAAGTTTGCGAACAGCTTCTTCTCCTCCTTCGAGAGTTTTGCCAAGAACACTGTCAGGACCCTCTCCTTTGGAGGGAGCTTTGCTGTAGGATTCGCAATAGGTATGAAAGTATAATATTTGCGCTATGACGCAGGGCTACGGAAGGGAGAGGTGGGCGACGAGGATAGGCCTGATCCTCGCCATGGCGGGGAACGCGGTAGGCCTCGGTAACTTCCTCCGCTTTCCCGTACAGGCGGCCGAGAACGGGGGCGGGGCCTTCATGATCCCTTACATAATCGCACTACTGATAATAGGTATACCCCTTATGTGGATAGAGTGGGCCATCGGGAGGTACGGGGGCGCACAGGGGCATGGAACGACCCCTGCCATCTTCTACCTTCTGTGGAGGAACAAGATATCCAAGATCGTAGGGGTGTTCGGTCTCTGGATACCTCTCGTGGTCATCATCTACTACGTTTACATAGAGTCCTGGACACTCGGCTTCGCCGTGAGGTTCCTGCTCGGATTGGTCCCGAGCGTTCCGGAGAACGGAAGCGACCCGGATACCTATCTGAAGCCCTTTAAAGAGTTCCTCGTGAGCTACGTGGGGACAGGGCAGGACCTCATAACCCCCTCCCTCTATGCGTACGTTGTCTTCTGCATAACCATGGTTATAAACGTCCTGATACTGATAAGGGGCGTGTCCAGAGGTATAGAGGCCTTCGCCAAGGTGGCGATGCCCACGCTGTTCATCCTCGCGGTTATACTGGTTGTCAGGGTTTTCCTTTTGGAGACCCCCAACGGGAGTGCCCTTCAGGGGCTCAACTTCCTCTGGAAGCCGGACCTCTCCAAGCTAACGGACCCTGGCGTCTGGATAGCGGCCTCAGGTCAGATCTTCTTCACATTGAGCTTGGGGTTCGGAGCCATCATAACCTACGCCTCCTACGTTAGAAGGGATCAGGATATAACCCTGAGCGGGCTTACGGCAGCATCCCTCAACGAGACGGCGGAGGTGGTTCTCGGAGGATCCCTCGCCATACCCGCGGCGGTGGCCTTCTTCGGAGTGGCGAACGCTGTCGCCATAGCTCAGTCCGGAGCCTTCAACCTTGGCTTCATAAGCCTTCCGGCCATCTTCTCGAACATGCCTGCGGGTGAGTTCCTGGGGTTCCTGTGGTTCTTCCTTCTCTTTTTCGCAGGCCTCACATCTTCCATAGCTCTCATGCAACCCCTGATAGCCTTCTTCGAGGACGAGTTCGGGATCTCTAGGAAGAACTCTGTTCTGATCACAGCAGGTATAGTCTTCTTCAGCGCCCATCTGGTGATCTTCCTGAACAAGTCCCTGGATGAGATGGACTTCTGGGCCGGGACCATAGGGGTCGTGTTCTTCGGGCTGCTCGAGATGGTGATCTTTATGTGGATATTCGGAGGCCAGAGGGCTTGGGAGGAGATAAACAGGGGAGGGATCATAAAGGTGCCCAAGATCTACTACTACGTGATGAGGTACGTAACCCCCCTGTTCCTTTTGGTACTTCTTGGTGCGTGGGGTAAGGAATACATACCAAAGGTTATGGCGGAGACCCACTGGACGGTATGGGTCACGAGGTTCTACCTTATAGGACTCTTCCTCTTCCTTACGCTGCTCGTGTTCATAGCCGAGAAGAGAAAGCCCAAGGAGGTCGCCTGTGAATAGGGTGATGATATTTCTGCTATCGTTCTACTTCGGTCTTGGAACCTTCTTCAGCTTTATAGTCGCCCCAGAGCTGTTCAGAACGCTAGAAAGGAGCGCCGCTGGCGATATAGTTGAGAAGGTGTTCCCCCTTTACTTTGGGGTTGGGCTTGGTGCAGTCGGAATATCGCTTCTGATAGGCATAACCTCCAGGATGAGCAGGTTCCTGCTTACCCTGCTCGCGACGAACCTGATAGTCTTACTTGCCCTGGAGTTCTACGTTCTTCCTCAGGCTCACAGCATGAAGGTGGCCGGCTCTCCCGAGTTCGTCAAGATGCATCTAATATCGGTGATAATGAGCACGGTCTCCCTCTTCCTTACCTTCGGTGCCGTGGTCTATCTTATAGTAAGAACCAAGGATGTTGGTTCTTAGGCTCTCTCAGATCCCGGTTCCCAAAACGAACAGGTACATAAGGAGAAAGGGAGGAAAGGTCTTCAAGCCGCCTAGGGTGAAAAACTGGGAGGTAAGGGCCCTCTGGGAACTGCGCCAGCAGTACAAAGGCGATCCCATAGATAAAAAGATCTCAGTGGACATTACCCTGATACTTCCCAACCACAGGAAGAGGGATATAGATAACATGCTAAAGAGCCTCTGGGACGTCCTCGAAAAGGCCGGCGTAATAAAGAACGACAACCTGATATACGAAGTAAGGACGGTAAAGAGGATCGAGAGGGGAAATCAGGGCGTGGAGATCAGGATAAAGGAGTTTGCAGATAGCTCCTGACTATCAGATCGCAGGCCTCCTCCTCGGGGATCTCGTCGAGGTTTATCTCCTTCCATCCCTGCCTTCTGAACCATCTTATCTGACGCTTAGCGTACTCCTTTGTATTCCTAACTATCTTCTCAATAGCCTCTTCAAGGCTCTCCTCACCCTTCAGGTATGGTATGAGCTCCTTGTAACCTATCGCCTGAGAGGAGGTTAGAAAGTGCTCGAACCCTTTATCCAGAAGCTCCTTCACCTCCTCCACAAGGCCGCTCTCTATCATCCTCCTGACCCTAAGCTCTATCCTCTCTGATAGACTCTCCCAGCTCCTGCTCAGAAAGAACCCGAGGAAGCTGAACCGCGGCCTCTCCCATCTGTGGAAGGAAGAGAAAGGTCTTCCAGTTTCTATAAACACCTCCAGTGCCCTAACTACTCTTCTCACATCGTTCTCGTGGATCTTCGCCGCATACTCCGGATCCACAATTTTCAATTTTCCGTAGAGGAAGGCTCTCCCTTTCTTCTCCGCTATCTTGTAGAGCCTCTCCCTGAGGGGTCTGTTCGGCTCTGGAGTCTCCTCTATACCGAATAGTAGTGCCTGTATGTACAGGTACGTTCCACCAACAACTATGGGGACCTTACCCTTACTCCTTATCTCCTCTATAGCCTTTAGGGCCTTTTTCTCGAAGATCTTGGCATCAAAGTACTCGCCGGGGTCCACCACGTCCACAAGGTAATGCCTTACCTCCCTCATACACTCCCACGGCTTTGCCGTCCCCACATCCATGCCCCTGTACACGGCCATAGAGTCCGCACTTATGATCTCCCCTCCCAGCCTCTTTGCAACACAGCAGGCCACCTCGGACTTTCCGACGGCGGTAGGACCCCCTATTATCAAGAGCTCGTTCATTCTTGAAATCGTTATGTTCCGGTTAGATAATAATATATTGCCCTACGGGGTGTAGCTCAGGTGGCAGAGCGTCGGCTTTGGGAGCCGAAGGTCGGGGGTTCAAGTCCCCCCGCCCCGATACTTCCCCTCCTTGATTTCCAAGGCTAAGCCCCACATTTCCTCCTCCTTTTTGACCCTTATTTGACCCCCTTTTTACCCCCTTTTTTACCCCTTTTTTTCGGCATTATTTCGGCAGGTCATTGTATGCTTTTTATAATGTTTTCAAGGGTTTCCTCGGAATTCCTTCCACCGAAAACGTAACCGAGCAACCAGAGAAAGAGGAGAAGAAACAGGCTCCAGACAATGAGCGTTCCGAGGAGCAGGGAAAAGACGTAGCCCTTCAGCCTGTCCATAGTCTCAGCTCTTCCGAAAGAGAGCAGAACACCGATGACGAAGAGAAAGTTTCCCAGAAGAATACCGATGGGAGAAAAGTAGAGGAGAACTCCGAGAAGCTTCCCAAACCAAGAATGGGAAATGCTCTTCCATCCCCAGCGTGCACCTTCATCCAGCATCCAGAACAGAACGTCAAAGCTTTTCTCATGCTTCAACCCTTCCTTCAATACAGGAACCAGAAAGAAAAAGAGAACCGCAAAAGAAACAACCCCCGCTATTACAAGCCAGAAGACGTCAGAGTTTTCTCTCTCCCTTTCTACCTCGAACACTACTCCCCTCATAATGGTATAAATATACTATACAAGCTTAGAAAGGGAAGTAAAGTTTACCTGAGCGTTTTGGAAAGAAAAAGAGGGGATGAAAAACGAGCTCGTAAGCTCTCTTGGGGAGCAGTTCTCCCCTTCCCAAGAGTAGGTAGAGCTCTTCCTTTCCCCTTCTCACGTAAGCAAAGTTTTCTTTTTCCTCGGGATAAGGAACGGGAGATCTACCCGCAAAAGTAAAAAAGGGTAGAGGTTTTGTAAAGAATTCAAGCTCGCTTACGTTCTCGCCTTCCGCTGAGCACTCCTTCTGTATCTCCTCGAGAAGTTCCGAAAGAGCCTTTTCCACCCTCTTTCTCACCCCAGAAAAGGCGAGGACAGGCCCTATCTTCAGAGAAAATTCCCTATACAGGAAGTAATAGTCCTTTCCATTAAGGTTTATGTGCTGGTAGTAATAGCCCGGAGGAACAGACGATGGTGGAGTAGTGAAGTAGAGACCCGCAACCTTCCTGTTTATGAGTAGCTTCCCGAACTTCGCAAGCCTGTAAACGTCTTCAAACCTCATCTGAGAGCTTCCTCCAGGGCTTCCTCGTCAGCCCCTACAATCACCTTCCCATCCGGAAAGACGAAGGTTGGAGTGGCATCGATGTAAAAAGAAAGAAGCTTCACGCTCCTCTCCACTTCCTCCTTCCCTTCACTGCACTCCTTCTTTCCATAGTCGCCCTTCAGGTAATCTTCAAAGGTCCTGTTTTCGCAGAGAAAGGAAACAGCTTTGGGTTTTGCCTCCCTGTGGAAGGGAAGGGGAAACCAAACAAGCCTTACCTCCCAACCATACTTGTTTGCAAGCTCCTTCACTTTCCCTTTCACCCTGTTGCAGAAGGGACAATCCGGGTCCGAAACGAAGTAGAAGAACTTCCCTTCCCCTGCGTTCTCGGGCCTGTAGGAGATGTACCTGAGAGAAGAGAGGGAAGACAAGAGTTCCTTCTTGAACCTTTTCCTGTATTCTTCCACCATGTCCCTTGCTACTGATCTCCCTGCCACC
>JALWEK010000164.1 GCA_027014185.1 Aquificaceae bacterium | reverse complement strand
CCCCATCGCTGCGGAGGAGTTGGCGGTCAGGATGCAGAAGCACAGCTCCGAAAAAAGGCCCGCTTCGAAGTCTATGTCGAGGAAGGGCCTGAAGTCGTAGTAGGTCTTTCCCTCCTTTCCGAGCCTTCTGAACTCCTCTACCCTACGGGAAACGTAGGAACCTACCTTCGGTATTACCTCTCTGACCTTATCGATCGCTATCCTCATGGCAGGCTGTATTCCTTCTGGTATATCCTCCTGAGAACCTCGTGAAGTTTGCTCTTGAGGGTCTCCTGATCTTTTGCGACCACGTTCACGTGCCCCATCTTTCTCCTGTCCCTCTTCTCTTTGCCGTACCAGTAAAGCCTGGTTCCCTCAACGGATAAGATCTCCTCCAGCTCCATATCTTCCAGGGAAAGGCCGAGGATGTTTACCATGCCCGAAGGTATCTTGAGCTTTGTGGATCCAAGGGGCAGGTCCGTTATCGCCCTCAGAAGGTTCTCGAACTGGGATGTGTATGCACCGTCGAGGGTGTAGTGCCCTGTATTGTGAGGCCTTGGGGCGAACTCGTTTATTAGCACATCTCCCGTCTCTGTTAGAAAGAACTCGACCGCCAGGAGTCCCACGATAGAGAGATCCTCCATAAGACCGGAGACCATACCTACGACTTCTCTTTCAACGACGCTGCTTTCTGGGGTCCAGTTGTAGAGTAGTATCCCTTCCTCGTGGACGTTCTGGGTCACGGGAAACACCTTTATCCTTCCCCTCCTGTCCCTCACACCAACGGCCGACAGCTCGGCCCTAAAGTTTATCATCTCCTCAACCACGAAGCTCTCCCCTTCCGAATGGTTTTCCCTAATCTTGCCTAGATCCTTTAGGCTGAACACCCTGTACTGACCCTTCCCATCGTACCCCAGCCTCTCTGCCTTCACTACAACCGGCAGGCCTACTGACCTTACCGCCTCCTCCAGGTTCTCGAGCCGGCACACCTCGAACCTCGGCAGAGGATAACCCAGTCTTGAAAGAAAACCCTTCTCGTTAGCCCTGCTCTTCTTTATCCTAAGAGCTTCCACGCTCGGCAGGACGTTTCCTTCAAGGTTCTCAAGTACCTCTTCCTCTATGTGTTCGAACTCGTAGGTTATCACGTCGCAGATTCGGGAGAACTCCCCGACCTTCTCGGGAGGGAACCAGCCGTCCGCTATCCTGCTCGCTGGGGATTTTGGGTTTCTGTCAAGTACGAAGAAACGATAACCCAGCTTCCTCCCCTCGAGTATGGTCATCCATCCCAGCTGACCACCTCCGAGGATACCTACGTTCATTCCTCTATCCTCATATTAAGGACCTTTTCCTTCAGCTTATCCCTATACTCTTTCAGCTTCTCCGAGAGCTCGGGGTACTTGATTGAAAGTATCCTGACTGCCAGCAGGCCGGCGTTTTTGGAGTTGCCTATGGCTACCGTCGCCACGGGGACCCCGGCCGGCATCTGGACTATGGAGTACAGAGAATCGAGACCAGAAAGATGCCTGGAGGGAACGGGAACGCCTATCACCGGGAGCGTGGTAAGTGATGCTACCATACCGGGCAGGTGTGCGGCTCCACCCGCACCGGCTATTATGATCTCTATACCTCTCTCTTCAGCACTCTTTGCATACTCGAACATGAGCTCTGGCGTTCTGTGGGCCGAGACCACCCTGTTCTCGTGAGGGATACCGAACTCTTTAAGTACCTCGGAGGCTCCCTTCATGTGTTCCCAGTCGGAAATGCTCCCCATTATTACGCCTACGAGCGGTTTTTCCATAGGAAAATTATATCCCGTGAGGTTCGAGGACTTTAAAAAGGAGGGAGAGAATATCAGAAAGCTATCCGAAGGCTGGAGGGGTATAGTTTACAGGGCTAAATGGAGGGGCGAGGATGTGTCTATAAAGGTGGCTAAGAGCCAGGAGGTGATAAAGGCCATACAGAAGGAGGCCCAGATCCTAGAGAGGCTGAAGGGCATAGAGATGTTCCCTCAGATTCTTACCAAGGGAGAGGACTTCTTCGTTTACAGGTTCATAGAGGGAGAGCCTTACGGACGGCTCGACCTCGGTCGGGAAGAGGAGAAGAGAATCCTGAGAGAGATTTTAAAGGCTGCGTACCTACTCGATAAGCTAGGTATAAAGAGGGACGAGTTTGCAAAGATAGACAAGAACGTCCTTATAGGAAAGGAAGGAAAGGTATATATCTTGGACTTCGAGAGGGGAGGTTTCAAGGAAAGGCCCTCCAATCTAACCCAGTTTCTGCAGCTCCTTGTGAGAAAGGGCTACCTAAATCTTGAAGAGGCGAAGGAACTGGGCAGAAGATACGCTCAGGACATGGAGGGGGTGTTTGAGGAGGTGTTGCAGAGGTTAAAATAAACGGGTGGAGCTGCTTGAGGGCGTCGATTTATCGAGGCTGACGAGTATAAGGATCGGGGGAAGGGCAAGGTATCTCGCACTGCCCACAGATGTTGAAGACCTATCCAAAGTGATCCAGATGAGCAGGGAGAAGGATCTACCACTGTTCATCCTAGGGGGTGGCTCGAACACGATATTTGGAAACGTGGAGGGGTTTGTCGTCAGCCTTGAGAGGCTGAGGGGGGTCAGGGTGGTGGAGGAGAACGGGAACTTCCTCGTCGAGGCCCTGGCCGGGACCCCCCTGAAGGAGATAACGGGCCTTGCCCTTAGAGAGAATCTCGAGGGTATCTACAGGCTCCTCGGGTTCCCCGCCACGGTCGGTGGTGCTGTTGCTATGAACGCAGGGGCCTTCGGCGTTGAGATGAAGGACTTCATACTGGAGGTAACCTACCTGGACTGGTCTGGAGAGCTCAGGAAGATTGCAAGAGAAGGGTTGGAGTTCTCTTACCGCAGCTCCCCTTTTCCGAGGAAGGGGATAGTGGTGTCCTGTCTTCTCAGGCTCAGGAGAAGCGAGGAACCTGTATCCGAGGACTACAACAGGATAAGGCGTTTGAGGAGGAGTACCCAGCCCATAAACGTTCCCACGAGCGGTTCCACCTTCAAGAACCCGCTCCCACATAAGGCGGGGGAGCTGCTCGAGAGGGTAGGTATGAAAGGATGCAGACTGGGCGGGGTTGCCTTTTCTGAAAAGCACTCCAACTTCCTCGTGAACTTGGGTGAGGGAAGTATTGAGGATGTAAAGGCCCTTATAGAGGAGGCGAAGAGGAGGGTTTACGAGGAGTTCGGTATAGACCTCGAGGAGGAGGTGCGTCTGGTTGAAGATAGCGGTTCTGATGGGTGGAAGGTCCTCTGAAAGGGAGATATCCCTCAAGACGGGGAGGGCCGTTTCCAAGGCTCTGAGGGAGCTGGGGCACGAGGTCGTGGAGCTGGATCTAACAGAAGATCTGCCTTGCAGGCTGCTAGAACTGAAACCCGATAAGGTCTTTATAGCTCTACACGGGCCTTACGGTGAGGACGGCAGGGTCCAGGGCCTCTTGGACATCCTGGGTATCCCCTACACGGGTTCCGGCGTTCTCGGAAGCGCCGTAGCTATGGACAAGGATATAACCAAAAGGCTCCTTAGATCGGAAGGACTCCCAACTCCGGACTGGGTCTGCGTGAGGAAGGATGAAGGTATCCCAAAGTGGGAGAGCTTCCCTGCGGTGGTGAAACCTGCCGACCAGGGATCGAGCGTCGGTCTGAAAGTTGTAAATGACCTTTACAGCCTTGAGAGTTCTGTTAAAGAACTCTTTCAAATAACCGAAAAGGTTCTCATAGAGTCCTTCGTCGAAGGAAGGGATATGACGGTAGGTGTGCTGAAGGGAAGAGCGCTTCCTGTAATAGAGGTTAGGCCGAAGAAGGGCATATACGATTACGAGAGTAAGTACACCAAGGGGGCAACCGAGTATATCTTCCTAGAGGACGAAGACCTATCTAGAAAGCTCCAGGATATGGCGCTCAGAGTTCACAGGCTTTTGGAACTGAAGGACATGTCGAGGATAGACTTCAGGGTGGATACGAAGGGCAATCCCTACATACTGGAGGTAAACACTATACCGGGGATGACCGAACTCAGCCTGCTTCCCATGGCCTGCAAGAAGGCGGGAATAGACTTTAAGGAGCTTTTGTCTATAATACTAAGCTAGGCTTTGGAGGGAGTTGTGAAAAAAAAACACTTGAGGGAGAAGAGGGCAAGGAAGCTCTTCTCAGCCCTTCTCTTCTCCTCGTGGATAAGCTTCATGGCCTTGGCCGGCTTCTTCATACCCTCCTTCCTCGTTCAGTTTCCCCTGTTCCAGGTCAAGCGTGTAGAGGTTAACGGTAACTACAGGATACCTTTCGAGGAGATAAAGAGGGCGGTCGAGGAGCTTAGCACGAACCTTATGAAGCTGAAGGGTTCTGAGCTTGAAAGCCTCTTAAACGCCAAGTTTGGAAACAGGATAAAAGAGGTGAGGCTCGAGAAAAGGTTTACCAGTCAGGGTATAGTCCTTAAGGTGAGTGTGGAGGAGAGGCGACCCGTGGCGAGATTGAGCCTGGGAGGGAGCTACAGGCTTGTGGATAAAGAGGGGGTCATCTTCAAGCCCATCGAAGACGAAGGTAAAGACCTCGTGGAGATAAGGACCTACGATGTAGATGTGCTGGAAGAGGGATTTTCCAAACTGTACGAGCAGGTCCTTGGCATCGGGCTTCCACTGAAAAGGGTTCTCGTTAAGAGGGACAGAATAGTTTTGGAGCTCAGAGGTAAGAGCGTTATCCTTCCTCCCATAGAATCCTTACCCGATAACTTATCGGAACGTTTGCGGATGATTTATAATGTTCCCCAGGAAAAAGTTGATTTGAGGTACGACAGATTTATCTTAGTAAGAAATTAGAGGTGGGATGAGAACGGTTGCTTCTATAGATATAGGAACAGATAAGATCGTTGCACTTATCGGGGAGGTCGATTCCTACGGAGACATTCATATTATAGGCGTCGGTGAGTCCAAGTCCAGGGGTATAGACAAAGGTTCCATCACTAGGCTCGGTGTGGCGGCCAGGGCTATAGCCACCGCCGTTAGGGAAGCGGAGGAGATGTCGGGCCAGAAGGTTACCGACGTGGTGATAAACGTATCGGGCCCGAACCTGAAGAGCCAGAACGAGGTAGGTACAACGAGCGTCTCTCCGAGTCCCGTGGAGGTGGAGGAGGAACACATAAAACGCCTCCTCGACATGAGCATAGCTAAGGGGAAGGAGGACGGGTTCGAGATAATCCACGCTATACCCCGGAGGTACACCCTCGACGATCAGGAGGGCATAGAGGATCCTATAGGACTCATAGGGTCCAAGCTCGCGGCCCAGGTCCACATAGTTAAGGTGGGAACCACCCTGAGCAGGAACCTGGAGAAGGCGGTCACCTCGGCCGGTTTCGAGCCGGTATCCAAGGTCGTGAGTGCTCTAGCATCGGCACGGGCCGTCCTTAGGGAGGAGGAGAAAGAGGACGGCGTTCTCCTCATAGACATGGGGGCCGGTCTTACGGATTTCGTGCTCTTCCTCGAGGGACATCCGGTCATAACCGGATCTATCCCGCTCGCAGGTAACGTGATAACCAAGGATATAAGCTTCTTCATGAAGGTGGATCACGAGGAGGCGGAAAGGATTAAGAAGGAGGAGGGTATTGCCCTCGTGGATATGGTTAAGGAAGGGGACGTGCTGAAGATAAAGCCGAGAGGAGAGACGAGGGAGCTCTCCATAGAGAAGTTCAGGCTCGCCGAGGTCATCCAGGTCAGGCTCGAGGAGATAGTTGAGAAGATCGTTGAGGAGATAGAGAAATCTGGTTTCAAGCTCGACAGTGCCAACGCCGGTGTGGTCATAACGGGGGGGTGTGCCAACCTCAAAGGTATAAAGGAGTTCCTTGAAAGGTTTACGGATCTGCCCGCCAGGGTGGGCATACCTACGGGACTCATAGGTCTCAAGGAGAAGATAGAGGATCCGAGGTACTCAACAGCCGTGGGTCTCCTCAAATTCAGCGTGCTGCCGGAGGGAGTAGTATCGGAGAAGAAACCTGTGATCTCACGCAACAACAGCGGCAATTATAAAGATATCAGAGAGAGGATAAAGGAGTTCTTTAGGGAAATCCTGTAGGAGGGATGGCTATGGAAGTCCAAGGCGCCCTGAATCCGACTAGGATCAAGGTAGTAGGAGTGGGAGGTGGTGGTTGCAACGCCGTGAACAGGATGTTCATGGATGGGATAGAGGACGTTGAGATATACGCTGTGAACACCGATGTACAACATCTGGGATCTCTATCTGTCCCCCATAAGATCCAGATAGGTGAGAAGGTTACAAGAGGCCTGGGTGCGGGTGCGAGGCCCGAGGTTGGAGAACAGGCCGCCCTCGAGGATGTGGACAAGATAAAGGAGATACTGAAGGATACCGATATGCTCTTCGTGGCCGTCGGTCTGGGCGGCGGAACGGGAACGGGTGCGGCCCCTGTAATAGCCCAGACCGCCAGGGAGATGGGAATACTCACCGTTGCCGTAGCAACCCTACCCTTCAACTTCGAAGGTCCGAGGAGGATGAAGGTTGCCCTTGAGGGACTCGAGAGGCTCAAGGAAAACGTAGATACGTATATAGTTATACACAACCAGAAGCTCCAGGAGATAGGGAACAAGGTTCTAACCGTGAAGGACGCCTTTAAAGAGGTGGATAACATACTTTCTAAGGCCGTTCGCGGGATAACCAACATAATATCTACCTCCGCCATGATAAACGTTGATTTTGCCGACGTTAGGACCGTAATGGAAGAGGGTGGTCTTGCCCTTATAGGAATGGGAGAGGGCAGAGGAGAAGGCAAGATAGACACGGCGGTTGATCAGGCCATAACGAGTCCGCTCCTTGAGGGTAACTCGATAGAGGGTGCTAGAAGACTCCTGGTAACCCTCTGGGTTTCCGAGGATGTTCCCTTCAACGAGGTGGAGCAGGCTATAAACTCCATCATGGAGAGGGCCCACAACGAGCCCCTCATCATATTCGGTGCCGTCCTCGAGGAGGGTGTGGACAACTTCCTCAGGGTTGCCGTGGTCGCCACCGACTTCGATAAGGCTGAAAGCGGTAGGGAGGAAGAGGAAAACCTCTTCAGAATAATAAAGAGGGAACCCCAGAGCCTCAAGAAGGCCGTTCCAGAGGAGAACATAAACCCTGTGGAGCCCGAGGAGGAGATACCCGCAATACTCAGGAGGAAGAGGAAGATATAATTTAATTCTGTGAGGCCTATAAACTCCAAGAAGAGTAAATTCTTTTCCTTCCTCCTTGGTCTAATCTACGGTTACAGAACGGCGGATATGGAGTTAAAAGTCCGCCCCTTGGAGGAGTTCAGGAAGAGCCTTCACCCGGACTTCGATATCTACTACCTGGACAGGGTGAACGATAGGGTTAGCAAGAACGAGCCTATAGATAACCCTACCCACATAGTTGCTTTGAAGGAGGACTTTGAAGTTAAGAAGGTGAGAATCTATATTTATAAGTCATGATTCAGAAGGAACTCGGAGACCAGACGAAGGAAGATCTCAAGAACTACTTTCAGGACAGGGATTACATGGTGGTGGCCGTTCCGAAAGGGGAACCGGCCAGGGTTTACGTAGTTAAGGCAACCAGGGCTGTTGAGACGGCGAGACGGGTTCACAACCTGTCCCCCGGAGCTACAGTGGCGCTCGGAAGGGCCCTTGTGGGGGCCTTGCTTCTAACATCCTTGGTAAAGCACGCCACAGACCAGAAGGTTCTTCTGAAGATAGAGGGGGACGGCCCAATAGGAACTATATACGCAGAGGCCGATGGCAGGGGAAGGGTGAGGGGCTTTGTGGAGAACTCCCAGGTGGGGACCTTCACCAAGGTCTCCGACGGGAGAAAGAAGTTCGACGTCTCAAAGATAGTTGGAAGCAACGGAACCCTGACCGTGGTAAAGGAGCTTAGAATGGGAACTCCCTACACGAGCGTGGTTCCCCTGGTTTCTGGGGAGATAGCCCAGGACCTCGCTTACTACTTCGCACAGTCGGAGCAGATACCTTCGGCTGTCGGCATAGGTGTCTTGGTGGGCGAGGACGGAAGTGTAAAACACGCTGGGGGTTTTCTCGTCCAGACACTCGGAGGTATAAGCGATCGGGTTGTCGATCTTCTGGAAAGAAGGGTTAGGGAGCTCCCCCCTGTCACGGAGCTGATGGAAAAGGGTAGCCGACCGGAGGATATAGCGGTAGCCATCCTTAAGGATCTTGATCCTCAGCTGATAGGCTTGAAGGAGGTTGAGTACTACTGTCCCTGCGACGAAGACGTGGCTAAGTCGAGCTTGCTTCTCCTTACAGAGGAGGAACTCGAGGAGGTTTTCGAGAAGGGACCGGCGGAGGTAGTGTGTCGTTTCTGCGGGAGGGTTTACAGGTTCTCGAAGGAAGAGGTCTTAAATAGAGAAAACCCTTGATCGTTTCTCCTGAAAAGGTATCTTAATGAATGACCGTTCATAAAAGGAGGTAGGTTATGTGCCTTGCCATACCTTCCAGGGTCGTGGAGATATCTGAGGACGGGACAGCGGTGGTAGATACTATGGGAGTTAGGAGGAGGGTATCGCT
>JALWEK010000163.1 GCA_027014185.1 Aquificaceae bacterium | reverse complement strand
CCGTATCTACAACGTTTATCCCTCTCTCCACGCCGAGTTTTATAGTCTCGAAGTATCTCCTGTCGGTCTCATCGTCGAGCTCTCCCAGGTACGTCCCTATGCCTATCTCCGAAAGCCTGTGTCCTTCAAAGTTTTTGTATCTCATTCCTCCACCTTCTCAATCGATTTCTCCCTTCCCCTCCGTGCCATCTTGCCCAAGAGTATGGAAATTTCGTACAGTACGAGCAGCGGTATGGCCATTAGAACCTGGGTTGCCACGTCCGGGGCTATGAGTGCACCCACGAGGAATGCGACAACTATGAAGTACCTTCTGAACTTCTTGAGTTGCTCTTCCGTAACCACACCCGCCCTCTGAAGCATGTAAAGGAATATTGGCATCTCGAAGGCTATACCGAAGGCTATCAGCATCTTAAGGACGAAGGATATGTAGAGATTGACCGAGAGATACGGTGTCGCGGCAAGCTGAGAAAAGCCAAGCCCAAGAAGGAACTTCAAGGCCATGGGAAGGACTACGAAGTACCCAAAGAACCCTCCCAGTGCAAAGAGAAATATAGAAGACAGTAGTAGGGGTAGGAACAGCTTCTTCTCGTTAGGATACAGGGCAGGTTCCACGAACCTCCAGAGCTCGAAGAGTATCACTGGGGAGGCGAGGATCAGTCCGACTGTGAGGGATATCTTTATGAGTATAAAGAGGGGCTCGGTGGGTGATAGTGTTATGAGCTCAACCTCTGGGTAGGATTTGATCACAGGGTACTTGAGAATCTCGAAGACCTGCCTGGCGAAGTAGAAGGAAACACCCGCTGCCAGCAGGAAGGCTATTATAGATCTAATTAGTCTTGTTCTCAGTTCCCTCAGGTGTTCCGTCAGGGGCATCGTGGGGAGTTGGTTGTTCTCCGTGCTCATCCTTCGCAGTTTCCTCCGTTTCGAAGTAATCCTCATTATAATCTTCGTACTCGACATCGGGCAGAGGTTCATCTACTTCAGTCTCGTCCTCTGTCCTTTCATCGAGCTCCTTACCCTCCTCCTCCAGCACTTTCCTGTTTATCTCCTCCATGTAAGCCTGCATCCTGATCTCGTCCCATGTCTCCCTAACCTTCCTCATCATCTCACCAAGCTTCACAGCAAGGTCCATCATCCTCTCCGGACCCAGGATTACGAAGGCTATTATCAGGACTATTAGAAGTTGTATCTCCATCCCCTTATATTATAGGCCTTCGGATAAGAATCCAACTGGCCTCGGAGTTTTATGATCTATATCAGCACAGCTCCTCGAAAAGGTGATATAAATTGTTTAAAACAGTGTTTTATTTTTAGAAACGAAGCGGGAGGGGAGCTTCGGCAGCACGGGGGTCGGTTAAAACCACCCCCTCCCTTTTTATTTAAAATTTTCCCATGGAACTCTTAAAAGTCCCCAAAGATCTATGGAACGACTACAACTGGCAGATAAAGAACAGGATAAAAACACTTGAAGAGCTCCAAAATTATGTAAAGCTCCTTCCCAAAGAGATAGAAGGCATTAGGAGAACTCAAGGCCTGTACCCTATGGCCATAACACCCTACTACCTCTCCCTAATGGATCCTGATGATCCCGAGGACCCGATCAGGCTACAGGCCATTCCTAGGGTTGTGGAGGTGGACGAGAGGGTTCAGAAAGAAGGGGAGCCCGACGCCCTGAGAGAGGAGGGGGACATACCCGGCCTGACCCACAGATACCCGGACAGGGTGCTTATGACCGTAACTACTTTTTGCGCTGTTTACTGCAGGCACTGTATGAGGAAGAGGATTTTCTCCGAGGGTGAGAGGGCAAGGACGAAGGAAGAGATCGACAGGATGATCGCTTACATTAGAGAGCACGAAGAGATAAGGGATGTGCTCATATCTGGAGGCGAGCCCCTGAGCCTTGGGAACGACAAGATAGAGTATATCCTGAAGGAGCTTAGGAAGATAAAACACGTTGAGATAATAAGGTTCGGGACACGGCTCCCAGTCCTTGCACCGCAGAGGTTCTTCGACGAAGGCCTCCTGGACATACTGGAAAAGTACTCTCCCGTATGGATAAACACACACTTCAACCATCCAAAAGAGGTAACGGAGCTCTCCGCCGAAGCTGTAGATAAGCTCCTGAGAAGGGGCATCCCGGTAAACAACCAGACGGTACTGCTAAAAGGGGTGAACGATGAGCCCGAGACCATGCTCGAGCTTATGAGATCTCTTCTGAGGATAAAGGTAAAACCCCAGTACCTCTTCCACTGTGATCCGATAAAGGGGGCCATACACTTCAGAACTAAAGTGGACAAGGGTATAGAGATAATGAGGTACCTAAGGGGCAGGATATCGGGCATGGGGATACCAACCTACGCGGTGGACCTCCCCGGTGGGAAGGGGAAGGTTCCCCTGCTTCCCAACTACGTCCTGGAGAGGGAGGGAAACAGGTTCGTCTTCGAGAGCTTCTCTGGGGAGGCTGTGGAGTACACGATAGATGAAGTTTAAGAATTTTCCAAGAATTTTGCTCCTGAGCATACTCGACTCTATCAGATACAACTACAACTATCACTCGGGCGCTCTTACATACCACTTCATGCTCTCCATAGCTCCTCTAACTATAGTCCTCGTTCACATCCTGAGCCTCCTTCCCTTCTTCGAGATCGAGAGGGTAGAACTCATCTTGGACAGGTTCTTCCCCCAGTACACCTCCAAGGTGATCCACGAGATAATCAATGTTCAGCAGAAAGGTATCCAGA
>JALWEK010000162.1 GCA_027014185.1 Aquificaceae bacterium | reverse complement strand
CCTGAGGGTAAAGAAAGAAGGAGTATCGAGGAATGTGGTTTACCTGGCCGTGGGTGGATTGATCTTAGCCTCTTTTCTATTTTTCGCTGGTACGAAAGTCCTCGAGAAGAACGTAAGGCTTGAGCCCGTAGCTGAAGAAAGGAAAGCAGCGGTCATTCCAGAACCGAAAACTCCAGAAAAGGGCTGGGAGAAGATCGTTTACGTCTCCGTTCCCATGCTCAACATGAGGGAGAGACCATCGACCGATGCAGACGTTATATACGTTCTCAGGGAAGGGGATGAACTTAAGGTTATTGAAAACGGCCCGGAGACCTGGATAAAGGTCCTTTATTCAGACGGAAACTTTGAGATAGAGGGATGGGTAAACGGGAAGTATGTGAGGTGAATAGATTATACTATTGAGGTGTGCAAGAGTTTCCAATACATGAAACATCCACAATACAATCACTATTGCTATCGAGATTTTGCAACTGGCCTTGCAATATAACATCATCCCAACACCAATCTTGCTCTCGAATAGTTAATGTACTTCCACTATTTAAACCTGTTTGGTAAAAGCTATCACCATTGTCCAAGTTATTACAACTCCCTGAATCAATCCTGAAAGATTTTCTATTTCCCTGATTAGAAATTCTCAGCGTATATGAGCTGCAACTCCCTCCACCCCCACCACCTCCTCCTCCCGTACCTACACATCCAGCTTTTGGTTTCAACTCGTTTAGCGATACCCATTTAACAATATCGTCGTAAGGTTCTGGTCTGTTCATGTCACCCGAATAATTATCGACAACAACGCCAAATTCGTACACTCTTATCTCTGTGGAAGATGACACTCCTTGGGTTCCCGCAGTTTGGTTGTTATAATTCCCATCACCGCTGATCACTACGAAAGCAATATTGCTAAGCGTTTGTGTTGGGGAGCTACAGGTAGCATCTGGACACACTTTCACAGTTATGTTGGTAGAGTTCATGCTACATATATTCGATGTTGTCAAACTTTCATCGTAAACATAGGCCAGAGGTTTATTGTAAGAATCGAATGTTGTTCTTACTGTACTTGAAAGCTCCGTATCCGTGGGGAGCTTCCCAGTGCTTATCACATACCCTATTATCCCCTCCACAGCAGCGTTTACTATCTCTTTGCTTTCGTTGTACTTGACCCTCTTTATAAGGATCCCTATTATCCCAGCTCCTATTCCCAGAAGGATACCGAGGACTATCAGGACTATTGCGAGCTCAATTAGGGTCAATCCCCTTTCCTTCCTCATATCAAAAGCCTAAACTTCTCAGGTAACCGATCCTTTCCCTTACTAACGATTTTATTTTCGGATCCAAATTCACGAAGTTTAAACTGCTGTATACCCTGTAGGCTCCTTGAAGATTTCCTGTAGCCTCAAGCAGACGGGCATAGTTTACCGCTATGTAAGGATCTCCCGGGTTCTTGCGGTAAGCGATTTTATAATTCTCCAGAGCCTCTTCCAGGTTCCCCGAAATCTCGTGCACGTAACCTAACGCAAAAAGTATCTTCCCTCTCCTGTCCAGACCTTTTAACCTCTCCCCTTCCTTTACAGCCCGCTCTATCTCCCCAGACCTTGCGAGTTCAACCAGGTACGTGTAAGCGAGGTCCTCATCCTTCATACTAGAAAGCAGGGACAGCGCCCTCTCGTAAAGACCGAGCTTTACATAAACTACAATTAGGTTTTTGGCAACCTTCCTGTCCTGCTTAAAATCAAGAGCCTTTTCATAGTACTTCATACTGTCCGGCAGATTGCCCTCGCGGAAAGCCCTGTCGGCCAGGTAGATAAACTTAGAAAATGATCCCTCAGATGCCGATCCGCTTGGAGGTTTTATACCGGCTCCTGCCGGGTTAGCCGGCTTAGGTCTTTCCATGGTTATATCCGAGATTACCTTCTCAACCCCCGATCCCTCGCTCACGCGAATGGGCTTCGGCTCCGGTTTATCCTCCTTTTCTTTCATCTTTTCCTCTTTTTCTTCCTCGACAACAGCCTGAACCTTCTTAACTATTTTTGGGCGCGGCGTTTCCTCTTCATGAGTCAACTTTTCCTCAGCCTTTACCTGATCCCGCGGCTGAAAGGTGATCTCCTTAGGTGCCTTATCCACAGCTACCTGTGCCGGAACGACCTCAATCTCCTGATAAACGGCTCTGCTAAGAACTTTATCGCTCACGAAGTAAGCGGCGAGAGCGGAAAGGGCAAAGAGTATTGAAAAGGCAAGGAATACGTACCTCTTCCTGTCCGAAGACACATCGGCCCCTTTTAGAAGAGCTGGATGAACCTTAGGTTTTTTCCCCTTCCCTTCAAGCTTTTTGAGGATGTCTATAATAAGGCTCATCCTAAAACCCTGACTGGATTATCCTTGGCCTTAAGAATATTATCAACTCTCTTTTTTCTTTAAAGACCCTCTTGCTCTTGAAGAGGTATCCGAGAACGGGCACGTCTCCGAGGCCTGGAATCTTCCGCTCTTCAACTCCCTTTACATCACCTATCAGGCCCCCTATGACGATTAGCTCGTTATCCCTTACCTTAACTATTGTCCCTGTTTCTTTTATGTTCAGAACCGGGGCCTCGGCCAGGACCTCACCGTTTCTCTCAAGAGTTTTCGTTCCCTCAAGTCTCGTGGACACGGGAACTATGTTAAGAATTACCTCACCCTTGTCGTCCACGTAAGGTGTAACTCCTAAGAGGACTCCTTCCAAAACGTTCGTCCTCACTATGTTCTCCTGGAGCTGAGTGGTTGCAGTTCCAGTGATCGTCACTGCTTGCCTCTCGAAGAAGGGGGTGACTATCCCGGTGGCTATAAGGGCGCTCTGTCCGTTGGCAACCATTATCCTCGGGTTTGACAGGGTGTAAACTTTACCGTACCTGGCGAGTGCGTTTATGAGGGTTGTAAAGTCCGAGGAGACGACGTTTAGGCTTGCAAACCCACCTGTTGGTATGGACAAGGTCTGGGACAGGGTAACGTTCGCTCCCGTCCCGAAGACGTCCCTGAAGAAAGCGCTCCAGTCTATACCGTACTGAAACTCGTCTGAGAGGGCTATCTCCACTATCTTCGCCTCTATCAGGACCTGCTTGTCCACCTCCTGCCTCAGCCTTTTGATAAACTCCTCCACCTTTTCCACGTTCTTCCTCTTGTCAGTTACGACGAGGGTTCCAGTGAACTTGTTCAGCACGTACTTGCCCTCTTTGGAAAGCAAGGCCTTGAGGTTTTCCTCCACCTGGGCGTAGAAATCGTTTATGCCCTCGGGATTCTCGTAATCTACTGAAAATTCCCCTCTCAATCCCGATGTCCCTAAGCCACCTCCTGTGGTTGCTGCACCTGTAGTTGCTGCAACTCCTCCGGTTGCAGCCCCAGCACCAGCTCCAGCAAGGAGTGCACCGCCCAGCACGTCTCCCCCCAAAGAGCTAGAATACTCAGTTACCGTGTGAACATAAGGAAGCTTGAAGGTTTTCGTCATGAATTCCTTAACATAGAGGACGTTTCCTCTCACCTCATAGTAAAGCCCCGTCATGTCCATGATTATGTCGAGGGCCTCCTTCATCGGGACCCTGTCGAAGGTGGCGGTTATGGTCTTGTTAGTGTCCACCTCGGGTGAGATGATCAAGTTCAGACCCGCCCCATCGGCTATAGCGTAGAGGACCTTCGTCAGAGGTGCAGAAACTGCGGACATGGTGAACTCCTTCCCTTCAAAGGGGGAGACCTCTTCGTAGGTAGAGGGGAGTATGGGCGGGGGTATATGGGGAGGTGCTTTAACTATCTGAAGTTCCTCTCTGTGCTTTTCTATCTTCTTTTCCACACTCTTCGATTTTTGTTCGACCTCGGAGGTCTTCTGGGCGCAGGAGAGCAAGAGCACAAAGAAAAGCAGAATCACTCTACTATGTAAAGCCATCTCTTTCCCCACCTTCCAGATAGCAGGACTCCCTTCCTTGTAATCTTAACAATTTTCTCCTCTTGGGAGAGGTAATCTCCCTCTCTCAGGAGCCTGCCGTTGATGATAGCGTAGTTCTTCTTTCCCACGAAAACGAACTGCACCCTGTACGAGGGCGGCTTCTCTGGACTCTTTTCAGGGCTTCTGGTCACAAGGGGGACCTTCTTAGCCCTGTAGCCCACATCTATATAAGCGAGCACATCTATAGCCCTCCTATCCAACTCAGCCTCTTGAACTTCAAAATCGGGAACTCTCGTCAATTCTTTACCTATACCCCTTATCAAAAGATCCTCTAGATAGGAAGCAATAGCTGAAGAAGCGTAGTAGGAGATGACTAATACTACAGGGATTGGTACAAGAAGGTAAAAAATATGCTTGGGAACTTTCATCATTCCACACCTACAAAAGGCTGTAGTAGGGAAACAATGAGCTCAGCTCTGCCTTTCTGAGTATCTATATAGAGTTTTCGTAGGAAAACTACAGGAGCTTTGGAACTTAAAAGATTTCCTACCTCACGGCTTAGTTCATTCCCACTTCCGGGCTTCAGACTTAGTTTCAGATCCATTCTCCATATACTACCCTCCCTGCTAACCTCCTTTATTACCTCAACATCGAAATCTCTCTTGAGTTCTTCCACATAGCTAAGTAAAAGCTCCAAGGCTTCAAGTTCTTTATACTTTTGAAGGCCTTCTTTAGAGACCTTTTTCCATAGCCTTCTGAGCTTTTCTTTCTTCAACCTAATGTCCCTTAAAGATCTCTCTAGCTCTGACTTTTCCCTCTGGATCTTTTCCTCTACACTTCCCATCCTAAGGTAGATTGAAAAGCAGAATGTCAGAAGGAGAAGCAGCAGAACGTATATACCGTACTTTAGCCTCATACCTTCTTCTCCAGAACTATCCTCATGTAAAGCCTGTTTTCCTTAAGAGCTTTTTTTTCCGATTCTATTCTGTAAAGGAAGCCTTTATTCCTGATTTCCTCCAAGTGCTTTAATAGTTTCTCTCTGTAAAGTAGCAAATCTACAATGCTTTCAAAGCGGCTTTCTACAACAAAAGAAAAGATAATTTTCTCATTTTTGTAAGAAAATACGTATTCTTTTGCGCTGATTTCTTTCAATAAGTTCTCTATCTGTGGTAGGGCGTTGAGGGGGTTCTCTCTCCTCGATCTTTCTAGAAGATCCATATAGGTTATGTAGTAATTAAGGGCTTCTCCTCTTAGAGGTGTATATGTAGATAAGGCAGATAGGCTCGATAAAACCTTCATTCTAAGCTGAGTAACCTCCTGAACTTCATTCCAAAACTTATAAAATTCCAAGCCAACCATGGAAAGGGAAAGCACGAAAAGAAGTGTAAGAACGGGGATCAACTTCGAAAGATGCAGCCTCAGAGCCCTCTTATCCTTGACCTCCTTCGGTGAGAAATCGTACTTCTGGTCGAGCAGGACGTTTCCAAAGCAGGGCAGGAACTCGAGGAAAACTATGGGGCCTGCCTTTTTGAACTCTTTTGGTACCAGAGGCGTAGCTATACCGCAGCTTACCGAGGGGATAAGCTCGTTTATAAGGTTCTCCTTCTCGTACAGCTTTCCGCTCAGGAGGATGAAATCTACAGGTATGTTGCTCCTCTGGGCTACGAACATGTAGGTCATGCTGATGTTCTCGTATATGAAGTCTGCGTAAGCCTCCTCGTCCGTTTTGGTATAAGGTGGAATTTTTAAACCTCTCGTGTATAGGACCTCGTCCCCGCGGCTAACTGTCATGACTAAAGACTCATCGTCTGCATAGACGTGCAGAACAGTCCTACCTTCGGCCACAACTCTAGACACTCCATGAAGCGAGAAGTGAGGTGTGGTGAAGATCATGAGATGTTCTTCAAGATCCCTCGGGAGTATGCTTTCGTTCCTGTAAACTTCCTCAGGGATGGCGAAAACGCGGAAAACCTTTTCAGTAGGAGTGCTCTCCTCGGGTAGTTCCTCGAATACTATGAGGTAGTTTCCCGTGAGGCCGAGTGTATCGGCCAGCTTCTTCTTTATCAGTATATTTATGGTCTCCTCGTCCTTTACCGGCGGTATGCGGACCGTTTCCAGAACCAGATCCGGGTAGAAGTACGAAAGGTACAGTTCGGGAAACCTATAACCCCCGGTCTGCAAGGTGAGATTCTCTTGAAATACAAAACCTTTCCTGCTCTTTTTAAAGAGGACTACCTTCGCTCCGGTGTCGGTGCAGTAAGCGCTCGCCAGGGTGCCCATCCTTATTAATACTATTGAAAAAGAAACGGCACTATCCGATAATATTCCAAGCGAGGATGGTCTGAGGAGGTTTGAGATGAGGAGAGAGAAAGGTTTTACACTCGTCGAGTTGGCAATAGTTCTTGTGATAATTGGGATAATCCTTGGAGCTATACTCAAAGGTCAAGAGCTTATTTTTAATGCTAAAGTGAAAAGAGTTCAGAGTCAGATTAAAGAAGTCTTAGCAGCTTTTTATACTTATTACGATAGATACGGTTATTATCCTGGTGATGATCCAACAGCAGATGACAGATGGTCTATAGGAGCAGGGGATGGAGATGGTATAGTGGAAGGTGGAACTTGTAGTGCAGCTACTGAAGAATCCTGTCTGTTGTGGCAACATTTGAGGTACGCCAACATAATAAGTGGAGACAGGAATGACACCAATCCAGCTTCTATGACACCAAAACATGTATTTGGTGGTCCAATAAATGTATATTACGCAACCCACGCTGGTCAAACTGGCCATTGGATAAGGCTAGAAAACCTAGATGCTACGGCTGCTCAGTCGGTTGATCAGGCTATGGATGATGGGAAATGTGATACTGGATCTGTTGTAAGAGTCGGTGGAACCGCTTGCTCTGGTAGTGATTATCCTAACACTGGCACCATAGATTTAGCTGTTAGGTTCTGACAATGCAAGAAAGAGGCTTTACCCTTGTGGAACTTGCCATAGTTTTAGTCATAATTGGTATTATCTTAGGCATAATATTGAAAGGAAAAGAGATAGTACACAATGCAAGAACAAAAGCTCTATACAACGAATATAGAGAGATATCTGCTGCCATGATTACATATCTGGATCGTTATAAGAAGTGGCCTGGTGACGATGACGAAGCGGATGATAGATGGCCTGGTATGCCTGCTGGAGACGGAGATGGGGTGATAGGCTTTTCAGTACAGTACTGTGATACTGGAAGCACCCATGAAAGCTGTCTCGTTTGGAGACACCTGAGAATGGCAAACCTTATAACCGGTGATGCTTCTGATTCAGAATCACCAACTCATCCATTTGGTTTCAGAATAGGCGTTGGGCATGGGCATTCGTTACCTGGTGGAGGAGGGTGGCCTCGTCCTTTAGTGTGTTTTGAATGGGTACCGGCAGAAGTAGCAGAAGATATAGATAGGAAATATGACGACGGAAATGTAAGTACAGGCGATATAAGGGCGTTCAACCTTTCGGGAGATAACTATCAAAGTTTATGCTTTGAAATATAAGTTTAAAATTTTGTATAAATGACCCGCAAAAAGCTTGGAGAACTCTTAGAGGAACTCGGCTACCTATCCAGAGACCAGCTCGAGATAGCCCTTGAGGTCCAGAGGTTAGAAGCCAAGAGCCTTGGAGATATACTTGTTGAACTCTCCTTCGTATCAACCTCTGAGCTCGCCCAGGCGATAGCCCATCAGGCGGGGAAGGAGTTCATAGACCTTACACTCTACAGTCCTTCCCTAGAAGCCCTGAAACTCCTCGATAAGAACACAGCCCTTCAGCTTGAAGCAATACCTATCGAGGTCAAAGGTGATGTTCTGAAGGTGGCCGTTTCCGATCCTTTCAACATAAACGTGGTGGACATAATCAAGAAGAAGACAGGGAAGGAGGTGGAGGTTCTAGTATCCGACAGGGAGAGCATACTAAGGAGCATAGAGATATACTACGAGCAGCTGACAAGTCCTGTAGAGGAGCAGATAAGGAAGGTAATATTAGAATCCAAAAACAATCAGGCGAACGTCCCCAAGCTGATAGATCTGATACTGAACCACGCCATAATAGACAGGGCCACGGACGTTCACATATCACCGGAGACCGTAGCCTCCCACGCCTTCTTCAGGATAGACGGAGTACTGCACCATTACTACTCTATACCAAAGGAGATCCATCCTGTCCTCGTCTCAAGGATAAAGATAATGAGTGGGATGGACATCTCGGAGCAGAGGCTACCCCAAGATGGGGGTTTCACCTACACCTTTTTGGGGGAAAGTTACGATGTGAGGGTATCTACAGCACCGACCACCTACGGCGAGAACGTGGTCATGAGGCTCCTTCCCAAGAACCTTTCCCTCTTCAACCTGAGGAATCTTGGTTTTGAAAGGGATACCCTTAAAGATTTCGAGGAGGTCATATCCAAGCCCTACGGTATGGTGCTGGTTACAGGACCAACAGGCTCGGGGAAGACCACAACCCTTTACGCAGCCCTGAGAAGGGTGAACTTCTTGAGAAAGAACGTCCTAACTGTAGAGGACCCGATAGAGTACAGGTTTCCCTTCATAAAGCAGACCCAGGTGAACGAGAAGGCGGGATACACCTTCGCCCGGGCCATAAGACACTTCCTCAGACAGGATCCGGACGTGATACGCGTGGGTGAGATAAGGGACGA
>JALWEK010000161.1:506-2816 GCA_027014185.1 Aquificaceae bacterium | reverse complement strand
GAGAAGTATAAGGTTTATAAAGGATGAGCTCCGAAAGGACCCCTTCGGGGTAGTTCCCCTGAGGGTGAAGGTAGAACCAATACAAGCAGAGAGCGTGGAGGATGTTAAGGAGCTAATAGTTAAGAAGCTTATAGAGCTGCTAACGGGCAGAAAGATAAAGACCCTCTCAATAGAAGATTTCGCGAGTCCAATGCTACCCCCTGTAGAGGAACCCAAGGTCGGAGCTGTTTACAGGGAGGACAGGATCGAAATCGAAGCGAACAGGCTCGACTTCTTCGCCTACGGCGAGGTCAGGACTAAGGATGGACGGGTATTCAGGTTCGAGGTGAACATGAGCCTCTTCAACCTGGAGATAGAGGTGAGCAACAAAACCGTGCGATCGGGAAGCGTTGCCCTCGTGGATCCCCTGATAATAGATCTGAGCGGCTCTCCGGAACTCCTCTCCCTCGCGAGGTTCGAGTTCGACCTGGACGGTGACGGGAATGAGGAGAGCATCCCTCTTCTGGCGGAAGGTAAGGGTTTTGTTTTCTTCGATGCGAACGAAAACGGCAAGCCCGACGGAGGGGAGATCGTTGGTACGAGAACTGGAGACGCCTTCTCCGAACTCAGGTCCCTCGACAGCGACGGAAACGGATGGATAGACGAGGGAGACCGGGCCTTCAACAGGCTGAGGGTATGGCTCAAAAACTATGGCGCGGACAAGGTCATGAGCCTCTCCCAGCTAGGCGTGGGAGCCCTCTACACGGGAAGTTTCGGTACGCTCTTCGATCTGGAAGGCTCTGGAGTGCTGAAAAACCTGGGGCTATACCTAACGGAATCGGGGGACGCCGGCACCCTGGCCAAGGTGGACTTCAGGATTTAATCGTACTTTCCGTCACTCCTGATCCTCACCACTGTGTGGACGTTTCCCCTCGGGTTGAAATCACCGATCACCTCCAAGAAACGGGGCTTAAGGGTTTCGTAGAGGGCGGTGTATATCTCGTTCGTAGCCTGCTCGTGGGAGATGTATCTGTTCCTGAACTTGTTGAGCCACAGCTTGAGGGATTTGAGCTCGACTATATACCTGTCGGGTATGTAGCGGATCTTTATGGTCGCGTAGTCCGGGTATCCGGAACGGGGGCAGAGGCAGGAGAACTCGGGGAAGGTTATCTCTATCATGTAGTCCCTCTCGGGAGTGGGGTTCTCCCAAGGCTCGAGCTGAGCCTGTTCTATCGCTATCTCTCCATACTTCTTTTCCTGCGTCCTTTCCATGGTGATTAAATATAAGCTAAAGGTGGGAGGTTCTCCATGAGGTTGGGAATAGTCCTCTACAACAACGATCCTGAAACTGTCTGGAACGCCTTCAGGTTCGGTGTCTTCTCCCTCGCCCAGGGGGACGAGGTGAGGATATTCCTGCTTGGAAGTGGAGTAGAGAGCCTCAACATAGAACACGAGAAGTTCAACGTTCAGGAGCAGCTAAAACTCTTTCTGGAGAACGGCGGTGAGCTAATAGCATGCGGCGTGTGTTTGGAGGTGAGGAACTCTAAGGAGGGAGCTACCTGCCCCGTAGGATCCATGAACGACCTGTACGAACTCGTGCGCTGGGCCGACAGGGTGGTGAGTTTTTGAGTTGCCTTCCAGTAAACTGGAAGGTTTATATTCCTACCTATGAGCGTGGTAGTGGAGCTCCTGGAGTCGAACTTCTGTCCCAAGTGTGCTGTGGTGAAGGATAGGGTGGAGAAGGTGGCCAGGGAGATGGGTGTGAAGGTAAGGCTCTTGGATCCCATAGAGGACGCTGACAGGATAGTGGAGCTCGGAATACTTACATCCCCGGCAGTTGTGGTGAACGGCAAGGTAAAGTTCGCCGGTGTGGTGCCAACTGAGGAGAAGATAAAGAAGGCGATAGAGGAGGAACTGGCTTGAGCCCCGTTTACCTCGTCCCCGTTCTGGGAACCCTGTCCTTCTTTACACCCTGCATGTGGAACGTGAACCTTCTCTTCAGGGCTTATATAAAGAAGGGAGATCTAAAGCAGGTACCGCTCCTGTTCCTGTCTAGGTTCGCCCTCTTCAATTTAATAGCTTTAGCCTTCCATCTGCTTTCCGAGAAGGTGAGCCTTTCAGAGAGATCGCTGCTGATGATCCAAGGGTTCGTAGCCGGTGTGTTCATACTCGGATTTCCCATCATGAGGAGGCTCGGGTTCGCCCCATTAGATCTATCGCCCCAGTTCTTCTTTCCCAAGAGGAAGTTTCCCCCAGGAGTAGGACTGGGTTTCAGCCTGCCTTACTGTGCTCTTCCATTCGTCGCCCTCACTCGAGCTTACTACCCGCCTT
>JALWEK010000161.1:0-496 GCA_027014185.1 Aquificaceae bacterium | reverse complement strand
TGCTCTGGTGCTAGCCATGGGCCTGTTTCTCGACTTCGGATACCTGAGCCTTTACGTTTCCTCGCTCCTCCAGGAGAAGCACTCGCTCCCCTTTCTGATACCAGTTATGTTCTTCCTCGGGTTCTTCACGAGCCTCGGACCATCCACCTTCCCCTTCCTACCGGTGGTCTTCGGGCTTTTGATTACGAAGCACCGGACCAGGTTCGATATACTTCTGAGCGTTTTAGGGTTTTTCGCAGCCTTTTTGCTTACCCACGCCTTCGTAGGGGGGATCGCATCCCTCGGAGCCGTGATCCTATCCGATATCTTCAGGGCGGACCTCTTCAACCTCGTCCTGTCGGGACTTCTCCTACTGATAGCCTTAAACCTATTGAACCTTCTGCCCTTCTCCCTGGAGATGGCGAAGCTCAACCCCTTCTCGAGCCCGGGGGCGAGCAGCTTTCTCTTGGGCATAGCCTACACCTTCTCGCTCTGCCCCTCCTGCACATCCCTACTT
>JALWEK010000160.1:1476-2833 GCA_027014185.1 Aquificaceae bacterium | reverse complement strand
TGAGAATAGGGTAAACCCTACGCCCGGGTTCACTATCGCGTACTCTCTGATAAGGTCAGCTATCCTCCTCCTCTCGGTATCCTCCCTCCTTAGGAACTTTCTCCTGGCGGGGAGGTTGAAGAAGAGGTCCCTAACCTCCACTTCGGTCCCCACAGGCGTGCCGACCTTCCTCTTTGAAACTATCTTTCCACCTTCTACCTCTATCTCGTAGCCCTCATGCTCCTGAAAGAACCTGGACCTTATCCTCATCCTGCTGACGCTCGCTATAGAGTGAAGCGCCTCTCCTCTGAACCCGTAGCTCGAAAGGTTCATAAGATCCTTCTCGCTCTCTATCTTGCTGGTCGCTCCTTCCTCGATCACCTTCTCGAGATCCTCCGGATGTATCCCCGTGCCGTTGTCCCTCACAAGGATGAGCCTCTTGCCTCCCTTGGAGATCTCCACCTCTACCTTGGTAGCCTTGGCATCTAAGGAGTTTTCGATCAGCTCCTTAACCACGTCTGCCGGGGACTCTATCACCTCCCCCGCGGCTATTCTGCTTCTGACTTCAGGAGGTAAGATCCTTACGAACATAGCCTTTTAATTTAGAAGATAGTCCGTAATAAGACCCACACCTGTTGCGAACACGAACCAGGATACAGAGTAGAGGAGAACCAGCCTCTTGGGAAGGAAGCTCAGAAGCGCCGTTATCGTTGGAACACATATCCCTGATGAGACGAGCATGAAGGTGAGGGACTGGCCGGGCTTTAATCCGAGCTCATGCAGAGATCTTGCTATAGGAACCTCCTCACCCGAGCAGACGTAAACAGGGACAGATACGAGGCTTATGAGCGGGTAAGATAGGGAAGAGCCGGAGAGTTCTGTCATAAGGTCTTGGGGCACTATGACTTTGATCAAGGACGCTATGAGAAGCCCCAGAAGCACGTACCTGCCCGTGGACAGCGTTAGAGATCTAAAGTTCTCCAAGAACTCCTGTAGCCTACCTTTTCTTTCCCCCGAGGCTCCCTGAAGGAGGGGCAGAGCAGCGTTCTTCCTGAAGAGCAGAACCGTCAGATACGCTAGAAGGACTGCAAAGAGGAAGGATGATACCAGCCTGAGCGTAGTTACCTGAATTCCGAACATGCCGAAGGTCAGAAGGAGGGTTACTGGGGAGAGGACGGGAGCTGTAACGAGAAAGGCAACCACAGGAGCGTAGCTCCTCGAGAAGCTGTCCATGGTTCTCGCAAGAGGTATCATGGAGCAGGAACATACGGGTACGGTGGCACCCAGTGTCGCTGTAGCTATAGGGGCGAGAGGACTGTTTAGCAAGCCCCTCTTGATTAGCTTTGGCCCCAGAGAGCTTTGAAGCCCCGCTCCCACA
>JALWEK010000160.1:0-1466 GCA_027014185.1 Aquificaceae bacterium | reverse complement strand
AGGTAGAACGTCGAGGGTGTACTTGAGAAAGGTTTGAAGGAAGTCTAAAACCATCAGGCTTCCACTTTCTGGAGTATCTCTTCTGGTATCTCAAAGTTGGCTATCACCTGCTGGACGTCCTCGAGATCGTCGAGAGCGTCTATAAGTCTGAGAACCTTCTTGGCGGTTTCCGGATCATCGACCGAAACGGTGGATACAGGTATCCAGGTTATCTGGGCCTTCTCAACGGGAACCCCCATCTTCTCAAGGCTCTCCTTAACGTCGTAGAGTTCCTCGGGTGATGTGTAGATCTGATGGATCTCCTCACCCGTCTGGACGTCCTCCGCCCCGGCCTCAACCGCCTTTTCAAATACCTCCTCCTCAGAGATCTCCTTGGCCGGGATCTCTATGTAGCCTTTCCTCTCGAATAGGTAGGAAACGCATCCGGAAGATCCCAAGTTCCCCCCGTATTTGGAGAAGGTGTGCTTTATCTCCGCGGAGGTCCTGTTCCTGTTGTCGGTTGTAGCGAGGACCATAACCGCCACCCCTCCGGGTGCGTAACCCTCGTAAACTATCTCCTCGTAAGTCTCTCCCTCGAGCTCTCCCGAGCCCTTCTTTATTGCCCTCTCTATGGTTTCTAAGGGCATATTAGCCCTCTTTGCCTGCTCTATCGCCGTCCTGAGCCTTGGATTGAACTCAGGATTAGGCCCACCGAGTCTAGTGGCGACCGTTATCTCCCTTATGAGCTTGCTAAAGAGCTTACCCCTTTGGGCGTCCACCTTAGCCTTTTTGTGCTTTATCTGAGCCCAGTGACTGTGTCCTGCCATCTTCCGACCTCCGAATGTAATAATTTAAGGAAGATCTCCGGCTTTATCAAATCCTCAGGAGCCTGTTGGAAAAATACCCGAAATTATGAAGAGAGAAGGCCAACAGACTCATATACGCTCTCAAAAGATTAAGACACAATAAAAGGAGCCTGTACAGAAGAATAAGATTGTAAAGGGCAAACCTCGCAAGAACATACAAGCTCGCTGTATGAAAATCCCTAACGCAATCCCTGTCCCCAAACCTGTTCTTCACTATCCCTATTACCTGCTCTACCCTGTACCTGTTCTTCCTATACACCTTCCTCCTACTCTCATAGTTGCCCTTCGCCCATAACCTGATTGAATGCCTTACCCTTGTGTGAGTCGTGTCCCTAACAGGCACTATCGCATACATGTTTAGTCTCTTTACCTCCCTCAGTATATCCACCTTCCCATAGTAGGCATCCCCAAGAAAATATCTCGCCCGGAACTTAATGTTTCTAAGCATAGTACTCAATAGCCTGCATTCGTCCGAATAGGCTCTCCCTACATTCACTCCCACAACTACAGCTTTTCCCTTTACCACTCCTACAAGTACTTCTGTCTTTACGTGCGACCTTACCTGTCTTATTTCTTTGCCTTTCATCCACAGGAGTCTGAACGTGTCTGAGTAACCAAATC
>JALWEK010000159.1 GCA_027014185.1 Aquificaceae bacterium | reverse complement strand
CGGTTCGAAGCCGCCCGTCGCGTCCATGAAAGAATGGAGAGATACCTCGTTTGGGGGCTCGGGAAGAGCGGTCGTGCCGCCGTCCAGCTTCTCAGGGAGAAGGGTTGCGAGGTTTACTCGGGAGACGACGCTAGGGGGGACAGCTGGGAAGAGTTCATAGATCTCGTGGACACCGTAGTTCTATCTCCGGGCATTCCACCGAGACACCCCCTCTGGAAGGAAGCTCTGAGGAAGGAAATAGAAGTTATCGGTGAGCTAGAGCTCGCCTGGAGGTTCTTCAAGGGTATGGCTGTCGCCATAACTGGAACGGACGGCAAGTCAACAACTACCAGGCTCACTTACCTGATGCTCTCTAAAAAGTTCCAAAAGACGTGCGAGGCCGGGAACGCGGGCACGCCCCTATCTGAGGTGGTTCTCAAAGATCCGGATGCTCTCGCCGTGGTCGAGGTGTCCTCCTTCCAGGGGAAGACCCTGTCTACATTCAGACCTGTGATGGGAGCTTTCCTCAACTTCTCTCAGGACCATCTTGACTGGCACCCGAGCATGGAGGACTACCTGCTAAGCAAGCACAATATCTTCAGAAGGCAGAATGAAGAGGATCTGTTCGTGGAGGTCCTCGACCAGGAAGAGATCCTCAGAACGCCAACGGAAGCCAGACGGCTTAACCTGCGGAGGGAGGTAGAGATTAGAAACGGAGAGGTCCTCTTTCAGGGCGAGAAGCTCTTCGAGACGACTGACCTGAACCTAAGAGGAGAACACAACCTCAGGAATGCCGTAACCGCGAGCGTCATAGCCAGATCCATGGGAGTGTCTGCTGAGGACATAAGGGAGACCCTCCGGAGCTTTAGAGGACTCCCCTTCAGGATGGAGCTTGTCGCCACGTTCGGGGGAGTGGAGATCTACAACGACTCCAAGTCCACGACGCCCAACTCTTTAAAGGTGGCACTCGAGAGCTTTCCGGATCAGAGCATAATCCTGATAGCGGGTGGTAAGGATAAGGGAGCGGACTTTTCCCCTCTTAAGGAGCTCGTCCAGCGTAAAGTGAAGTTCGCCCTCCTTATAGGTGAGACGAAGGAAGCTATGAGGACCGCCTTCGGCGGTGGTTCCAACATAAAGACCAAGAACTCCTTAGAGGACGCTCTCGATGAGGCCCTCCACTTGGCAAGATCCGGGGACTTCATACTCTTCTCCCCGGGATGCTCTTCCTTCGACATGTTCTCAAGCTACGTGGAGAGGGGCAAGGTCTTCAACAGGCTCGTTATAGAGCGTTGTAAACTATAAGTATGTCGGAGCTGGGGAAGATCCTGATCTTCTTCGGCATCCTGATGGTGGTCCTCGGTCTTTTGCTCATGTTCTTTGAAAGGCTCCCCCTCGGACTTGGAAAACTTCCCGGAGATATAGTGATAAAGAAGGATAACTTCGTCTTCTACTTTCCCATAGTGACCTCTATACTTCTCAGCGTTCTTTTGACCCTTCTTCTCAACCTGCTTTTCTCGCTGAAGAGGTAGCCCTGCGTTCCCTGTATATCTTTGAGAGAACCCCGTTTACAAACCTGGCCGCCTTCCTGTCTGCGTACTTCTTGACCAGATCTATGTAGTCGTTGAACGCCCTCCCCGGATCCGGAGGGTTCAGGTATAGAAGCTCGGCTACCCCGAGCCTAAGCGCGTTCCTCTCTATATATCCGAGCCTATCTAGGCTCCAGTCCTCGGAGTACTCAGATATAAGGGAGTCTATCTCTGGAAGTCTCTCCTTGACAGCTCCTATCAGCCCCTCCATGTAACCTTTTATGTCTCTATTCTTTATCCCCTTCTCCTCCACGTACTCATTAAGGACCTTATCTATGGAGTCCCCCCTTATGTCCCATCTGTAGAGCACCAGGAGGCTGTTCTCTCTGGCCTTCTTTCTGAACCTCATAACTATCGACCGAGTTTCCTGAAGAGGTTAGCCATCTCTATCGCGGACAGGGCAGCCTCCCAACCTTTGTTCCCCATCTTGGTTCCAGCCCTTTCCACGGCCTGTTCCAGTGTGTCGGCGGTTATTATCCCGAACGAGACAGGCTTGCCCGCCTCTATGGCAAGGTTAGCTATACCCTTCGACACCTCAGAGGCTATGTACTCGAAGTGAGGCGTGCTACCCCTTATGAGAACACCAAGGGCGATGATCGCGTCTATATCCTCTCGCTCCACAAACTTCTTTACCGCGACGGGTATCTCCCATGAACCGGGGACCCTTGCTAGCTCTACGTTCTCCTCCGAGCCTCCGTGCCTGACTATGCAGTCGATAGCCCCTTCGACGAGCCTGTCCACAAGCATGTGGTTGAACCTGGAGGCGACTATCGCAAACCTTAAACCTTCCGCCTTCAGTTCTCCCTCGTATGTCTTCATAGTGTTTTAATTATAGTCCCAAAAAGCTCCCTGAAGGCCCCCTTTCCCCTTATTTGACACAAGTCATAACAAATTTCTTATATATGAATATCCTTATAATCTGAAAACTGAAGGAGGTATTGGCTATGGCGCTGATAAAGGAATTTCCACCCGACGGGGTGGTTACCATAAACAGGGTTATCCTCAAGCCAGAGTACACCGTCGAGGATCTTGAAGAGAGGGTTGCTGAACTCTGCGAACACGTGAAGACGTTCCACTCTATAGACGGGTTCATAGGCGGCTTCGTCCTGATGAACGCCGGAATGATATCCAAGGAAGGCTCGACGGTTGAGGATAAGGAGGTCTCCCCGCTGAAAGACAAGGAGGCCCTGATAGTTACCTTCTGGACCTCTTTCGAACAGCACGAGAAGTCCCACCAGAGCCCCGAGTTCCAGAGACTGTTTGAGAGGGTTCTCGAG
>JALWEK010000158.1 GCA_027014185.1 Aquificaceae bacterium | reverse complement strand
TTTACGATCTTTTGGTTCAAAAGGGATACCTTAGCAGGTTCTCGGTGAAGGAAAGTACCTTGACCACTCTTTCGGTGGGATTCTTGGGAGGCTTTTTTGCGGGCCTCGTGGGTATGGGAGGTCCACCCCCGGTTGTTTACCTCAATCAGGTGCTCGAGGATGTGGAGGAGTTCAAGAGCACTTTAACCCTCTTCTTTACATCCAACATAATCTTCAGAGTATTCTCCTACACACTTGAGGGAGGCACAGGCTTCTTCGATGTTAGGTTGATACTCGCCGCTCTGGTGGGTGTTCCGCTGGGGGTATACTTTGGCCTCATCTTCTCCAGAAGGGTTCATCCAAAGAGGCTCAAGATGTTCATATCTTTGAGCGTTGCCCTCTTGGGAATTATGCTTGTGGCTCAGGCGGGTCTGTGGTAGTATGTTAACAGATGTTTACGAAAGAGATCTTCCTCTGGGTTCACGTTGTCCTCGCCACCTTCTGGGTGGGCGGGATGATATTTCTGTCCCTCGTGATAGCACCCTATATAAAGGACAAGCCCTTCAGAAACGAGGCCTTCCAGGAAGTAGGGAAGAGATTTAGCCTTTACGGGACGATGATAACCCTGTCCCTGCTATTTCTGACCGGTGTTGCCAACGCTTACCTGCTTCACGGTGGCCTTGAGAGGCGAAGTATAAGAGAAAAGCTCTTTCTATTTGGAATTATAGTAGTTGTCTCCCTAGTCCACGATCTTTGGGCCGGTAAGAAGGCCCTGAGTTCAAAAAGGCATGCCGTATGGGCGAGGTGGCTCGGCCTCACCAACCTTCTGCTCGGGCTTGTGGCTGTTTATATGGGCGTAAGGATAAGGCTCGGATTATAAATATTCCATTGTGAAGGCGCTTCTTTACAGGAGGGGAGGTCTTGGAGATACGCTGCTGACCTTTCCCATACTCGAGATACTGAAGCGTAGAGGTTATAAGGTAACGGCAGTAGGGAACACCGATTACTTCAGAATAGCGAAGGAGGTTGGTTGGGCGGACGAGATCAGGAGCGAGATCCCGCGGGAAGACTTCGATCTCGAGGTCGTTATCTCCTTGGAAGGGAACGTTGCCCCCTTCCCCGGGGGTAGGATCTGGGTTCTCGAGCACTATCTGAAATCCCTCGGACTGGAAGGAGAGAACTTCTCTAAAGAACTTCCTGTAGAACCTCTTAAAAATTCCCCCTTTAAAGGCAGGGCAGTTCTTCACCCATCCTCAGGCTCCCCTAAAAAGAACCCTGAGCTGGATCTCTTTTTTGATTTGGAGAACTTTCTAAAGGGAAAAGGGGTCGAGTGCGTTTACCTTGTGGGTGAGGCGGACAGCTGGCTGGAGAGCAGTGTAGAGAACTACGTGAGGAGCCTGGACCCTTTATGGATAGCGAAGGCATTAAAGCAGGCGCTGATTTACGTGGGCCTTGACTCGGGGATTTCCCACTTGGCCTCTTACGTGGGGGTGCCTTCGGTGGTGATCTACGGCCCGAGCGATCCTATAGTGTGGAGACCTCTGGGGAAGAAGGTTTACCAGGTTCACTTGGGCCTCGAATGCAGTCCGTGCTTTCCCAACGTGTGCGAGGAAAGACCGTGCCTAGACAGGGATTCACTCCTCGAGCGCCTTCTTCCACTCCTCGACCATCTCCTCATCGAGATCAACGAGGATAACCTTCTCTAAGCATCTTGGTTCGAAGTTCCTTATCTCCTCTACCATTACCCTCGCCGCCACCTCTTTGGGGAGCCTTCCAACACCCGTCCCCATACCCGGGAAAGCTACGCTCTTGAAACACTCCTCGTCGGCGAGCTGGAGGGCTGCCCTTGTCGCCTTCCGGACCTTCTCCTCTGTGGTCCTCATCGCGGGCTCTTCCATCGTGGGAGCGTGTATAACTCCCTTGAAGGGAAGCTTCCCAGCCGTGGTCAGGATAGCCTTCCCCACAGGCACAGGAGCCTTAGAGATCGCCTCCCTCTCTATCTCCTCCCCTCCGAACCTCCTTATGACGCCCGCCACCCCTCCACCCATGTAGCCGTGGCTGTTGGCGGGGTTCACAATAACATCTGCCTCAACCTCGAGCAAACTCCCCCGCCTTACTTCGATCTCCATAGAGAAGATTTTAAATCATACGTAGATGGGTTCGGTTATCTCACTCAGGCCAGCCTCGAGCCTCATCTTTATGTACTTCCCCCTTATGGTGTTGAGGGGGATCTCCAGGACCTCTCCGCTCTCCTTGACTATCCTTATCTTGTCCTCGTTCAGCTCTATCTCCTTGACCGGATTGCCGGTGTTGGAGTCTATAATGAGCTTTTCCTTTATAACATCCTGAGCAACCTTCTGAGCCATCCTTAGACCTCCTTTCTGTTCTTTCTCTGAACTTGTATATAACCCCAAGGGTTGTGCTTACAAGTAATCTCTGTCATAGAATAGTTATCTATGCTCGCCAAGAGGATCATACCCTGCCTGGACGTGGACAAGGGAAGGGTGGTCAAAGGTGTTAAGTTCTTGAACCTCAGGGATGCAGGCGACCCCGTAGAGGTAGCCAAACGATACGAAGAGGAAGGAGCGGACGAACTCGTTTTCCTCGATATAACCGCCTCCGCGGAGGACAGGAACATAATGATAGAGGTTGTTAAGAAGGTAGCGGAAACCGTATTCATGCCCTTCACGGTGGGGGGAGGGATAAGAAGTGTGGAGGACATGAGGAGGCTCCTCGAGGCTGGAGCGGATAAGGTCTCTATAAACACCGCGGCGGTAAAGAATCCGAATCTAATATCAGAGCGAGCCAAGTTATTCGGTTCCCAGTGCATAGTGGTGGCAATAGACGCGAAGAGGAAAGGAAACAGCTGGGAGG
>JALWEK010000157.1 GCA_027014185.1 Aquificaceae bacterium | reverse complement strand
AGCCGGTTGCCTTCGTTGAGAGAGGAACGACGAGCGAGCAGAGGGTAGTCCTCTCGACCCTCAAGGAGGTGGCGAGCAGTCCTCCAGAGGTGAAACCTCCCGCGGTCATGGTCGTGGGTGAGGTGGTCAGGCTGTGCAAGGACATAGGTGAGCTCCTGGAGAACCTGAAGGAGCTGGAGGGAGTGTACCATGCTTAGGGAAGCCCTTCTTAAAGAAATCCAGGCCCACACACCCCTGGTAAAGAGACCTTTTCTCAGTATTGCGGAGAGGCTCGGCGTTGAGGAGAAGGAGGTCATAGAGGAGATAAGGAAGCTCAAAGAGGACAAGGTAGTCAGGCAGATATCCCCCATCTACGATACGAGGGCGGCGGGTTACGACAGCTCACTCGTGGCCTTCAAGGTTTCACCAGAGAGGGTAGAGGAAGTAGCGGGGATCATCAACACCCATCCGGGAGTGAGCCACAACTACGAGAGGAACCACGAGTTCAACCTGTGGTTCACCCTGGCTGTCCCCCCCGACGGAGAGCTGAGCCTAGAGGAAACGGTATCCCTGATCGCAAGGCTCGGAGGGGTGGAGAACTACGCTATCCTCAGAACGGTAAAGACGTACAAGATAGGCGTAAAGCTGGACTACAGGGAGCTGAACGAGAGGGAAGAGGTTAAGATCTTGGAGAGCAAGAAGGTGGAGCTAACGGCGCTGGAGAGGGAAGTTATAAAGGTCTCCCAGAAGGACGTGCCCCTTGTGGAGAGGCCTTTCAAAGAACTTGCCGAGAGGGTCGGGATACCGGAGGAGGACTTTTTGAATACGATGAGGGGTCTGAAGGAGAAGGGAGTTATGAGGAGGTTCTCGGCCATACTCTTTCACAGAAGGGTAGGATTCAGGGCCAACGGCATGGCCGTGTGGAGGGTCCCGGAGGATAGGATAGACGAGGTTGGTCTCTACCTTGCCTCATTCAAAGGCGTATCCCACTGCTACCAGAGAGCCACCAACGAGCACTGGGGCTACAACCTCTTCTCGATGATACACGGCAGGACAAAGGAGGAGGTCATCTCCTTTGTGGAGGAAATAGCCACCGAACTGGGCTTGGAGGAACGGGCCCTTCTCTTCTCCACCAGGGAGTTTAAGAAGAGGAGGGTAGAGCTCTTCTCGGAGGAGTTCTATGAATGGGAAAAGAGACAGCTCAGTTTACATACCCACTAAGGAGAGGATACTTAACGCGGCCCTCAGGCTGTTTTCCGTAAAGGGTTTCAGGGGAACAACTATAAAGGACATAGCGAGAGAGGTGGAGATAACGGAGGGAGCCATATACAGACACTTCAGGAGCAAGGAGGAGATAGTAGAACACCTCGTAAGGAGGGTCACCGGCGAGATCAGGGAGCTGGTCAAGAGGAAGGTCCTACCCGAGGGAGACGTAGTCAGCAGGGCCAAGGCCCTCGCGGAGGCGCTCCTGAACTACGCCCTGGACAACCCGGATTCCTTCAGGTTTCTCACCGTGTATCACATCCTGAAAGAGAACGGGGAAGCGGAAAGACTGCCTGGCGGACTGCTCATAGAAACCTTCAGGGAGGCTTACAGGAAGGGAGAGCTCGGACTGCATCCGGAGGTGGCCTTCGGTCTGGTAACCGGATCCGTGGAGAAGCTGTTCATACTGTGGGAGCTTGGCATGGTGAGGACTCACCGTGATATCCTCATAGAAGAGCTAAAGTACGCTGTGGAAAAGGCTCTCTCCTGATACATAATATTCCCATGCCATATAGGGACATCCAAAATTTCATAAAGGACCTCGAGAAGAGGGGAGAGCTGGTAAGGATAAGGGAACCTTTGTCCCCGATACTGGAGATCACCGAAGTTATAGACAGGGTTTCCAAGCTGCCGGGGGGTGGAAAGGCTCTGCTGTTTGAAAACGTCCAGGGCTACGACATCCCCATAGTCGCCAACCTATACGGCTCTGAGAGGAGGATAAAGCTCGCCCTCGGGTACGAGAACCTCGAGGACATAGGCTGGAAACTCTACAGGATACTGAGGCCCGAGGTGCCACAGACCTTCCTGGACAAGCTCAAGAAACTCCCAGAGCTGAAGAAACTGAACGACGCTATACCCAAGGTGGTAAAGAGGGCTCCAGTTCAGGAGGTGGCCGATAGGGATCCAGACCTCCTCTCCCTTCCCATACCCAAGTGCTGGCCAAAGGACGGCGGGAGGTACATAACCTTCGGGCAGGTTATAACCAAGGACCCGGAGAGCGGCGTAAGAAACGTGGGACTCTACAGGCTTCAGGTCTTGGACAGCAAGAGGCTAGCCGTCCACTGGCAGATACACAAGGACGGAAGCCACCACTTCTGGAAGGCCAAGAGGCTAGGAAAGCGTATAGAGGTTGCGGTAGCCCTTGGGGGAGAGTCCCCTCTGCCCTACGTTGCGAGTGCACCCCTCCCTCCCGAGGTGGACGAGTACCTCTTCGCCGGGATAATAATGGAGAAACCTGTCGAGCTAGTGAGGGGGATTACGGTGGATTTAGAGTATCCGGCCAACGCCGAGATAGTTATAGAGGGCTACGTGGACCCTTCGGAGGAGCTAGTGGACGAGGGACCCTTCGGGGATCACACGGGCTACTACACCCCCGTTGATAAGTACCCTCAGATGCATGTTACAGCGATAGTCAGAAGGAAGAGGCCCGTATATCTGCACACGATAGTGGGGATACCTCCCCAGGAGGACAAGTACCTGGGATGGGCGACCGAGAGGATATTCCTGCCACTGATAAAGTTCAACCTGCCTGAGGTCGTGGATTACCACCTCCCAGCCGAGGGAGTATTTCACAACTTCTGCTTCGTATCTATCAAAAAGAGGTATCCGGGACATGCCTACAAGG
>JALWEK010000156.1 GCA_027014185.1 Aquificaceae bacterium | reverse complement strand
GTCGTGGTCGCCGAGGACGCGGCCCCAGTTCACATAGCGAACGCCCTGGGTGTCCCGGCGGTCACCATATACACGGCCACCTCTTCGGACTACGGTTTCTATCCTCTGAAGGGTGCTTACCTGAACAATCCGGCTCGATGCTCTCCCTGTTCACCGAACCCAAAACGCTGTAGGACAGGGACAAGGGAATGCTTAAGCCTTCCTTCTCCCGATCTTGTTCTTGAAGTTCTCGAGGAGTTCCTTTAGATCGAGTACCTCCTTCCCCTCTTGAGGCCTTTCGTAGGCCCTGTAAACGCCCTCCTCCTCAACGATATGGACATTCTCTATCTTCTTCCAGTTTCCGGTGTCCTTAGCTTTGACGTATATCTCCTTTACCTCCCCTGAGGGGAGGTTGTTCTTGGTTAGAAAGAAATCTATCTCTTTTATAAGCTTCACGAGATGATCACAGGAGTCGAAGTAGTAGGTGTACCCTCCTATTTTCATAGTGCAGAGCTCGTCCTCTTTTATTATCTGAACGTTGCACACCGGGCACCTGCATCTCTCTGGAGGGGTGAAGTCCTTGGTCTTCTCCGGGTTCATGCTAACGTACAGTATCACCCCACCTAGGACCGAGGCTGTAAGCAGAAGATCGCCGAGGGCGATGTACTCGAAGTAATCCCTGGCCAGCAAACCTGAGAGGCTGATTAATAAGCTCAGAACTACGACACCTCCAACTATGTAAACATACTTGAGCTTGTATCCCCTGAACATCAGGAAGATAGTAGTGATTATTCCGAGGAACTCCACCACCCTGCTGAGGACTATGAGTATCGTTGTCTCCTTGAACATGAGAAAGAATATGCCCTCAACACATTACCAAGTCAAGATATCAGCTCAGAGAACAGTTTCCTCAGCCTCTCCACCACCCCTTCCCCGCCAAGTTTCTCCCTCAGTCTCTTGAAGGCCTCTCTCTGCTTTTCTCTCTCCTCAGGGCTAAGCAGAAGCTCCTGTGCCTTCCTTGCTATCCTGTCCGGCTTCTCGTTTATGAACTCCGGGACCACGCCTCTTTTTAGAACCAGGTTGGGAAGACTCACGAAGGGAACCTTCACGAGTAACCTCCCCAGTATGTAAGTGATGGGGCTAACCTTGTAAAAGACGATGTGGGGATTCAGAGCTAGAGCGGCCTCCAGTGAGGAGGTTCCGGAGGCGATTACGGATAGCTCGGAATAGAACATGGAGCTGTAGGCGGGAAGGGGAAGCGACCTTTCGGTTATAACTCTGATGGGGAGGGAACCCAGCTGCTCTTTCAGATACGCCTCGAACTCTGGGAAGGTTGGGAGGACGAACTCGAAATCTTCGAGCCTCTTTACAACTTCTTTCAGTAACGGGGCGTGCCTTTTTACCTCACCCCACCTGCTTCCCGGCATGAGGTTTACGATCTTACCCTTGAGATCCAGCCTTTTCCTGAACTCTTCCTCGCTCACACCGGGCCTTACGAGATCCACGAGGGGATGGCCAACGTAATGGACCCTAACACCTTTGAACTTCCTGTATATATCCACCTCGAACGGCAGTATGACAACCACATGGTCGCACAGCTCAGCTATCGTCTTAGCCCTCCCGGGCTTCCAGGCCCATACCTGTGGTGATATGAAGTAGATTACTTTCCTGACCCCTATCTTCCTTGCATCCTTTATCAGCCGCAGGTTGAACCCGGGCGCGTCGCAGGCTATAAGAACATCGCATCGCTTCAGCTCCTCCAGAGCTCTCGTGTACATCTTCCTTATTTTCGGCAATCTCGGGATCACCTCGGCTATACCGACAACCGAGAGATCGGAGATCCTGCCCACGCTCTCTATACCGATGCTCTCTAGCCTTTCATCCGTTATACCTACTAGATCCAGGTCTCCAAAGCCCTCCTTGAATATCTCGTAGATGTAGTTGGCGGCCGATATATCTCCTATTGAGATGAAGATCCTCATGGTAATATTTAAAGCGATGAAGATAGCCTTCGTCAGTAAGGGAAACGCCGTGAGGAGTATAATGGCGGAGGCTGTCGCCAAGAAACTCCTGGCAGACGTGGGCCTGAAGGCTGAGGTTTACTCGGCGGGAACCCAGCCCGAGAGGGAGGTCAATCCCCTGACCATAAAGGTCCTTGAAGAGAAAGGATACCCGACCGAGGGCCTCTATCCAAAGCCCGTAGGTAAGATCCCTTACAGGGAGGTGGATATACTCGTTGTTCTCTGTAACGAGGCGAGAGAGAAGTGTGAGTTCGTCCCATCGCATAAGAGAAGGGAGAACTGGAGTATAGACGAACCTCCCCAGAGGATAGAGGCTTTCGTGAGAACGCTTAGCACCATAGAGGAACATCTACGGGATCTTCTCAAGCTCCAGCCTTAGGTTCTTTAGATAACACTCTTTCACCTTACCTGAGAACTCCTCGAAGCTCTCCCCTGGTCTGAAACCCTCGGACAGTATCCTTCTCGTTACCCTGATTATATCCTCCGGACCTTCGACCCTAAATCCGTAGCCCTTCTCAAAGAGGATCTCCTCAAGATCCCTCACCTTCCAGGTGTTGGGGCCGAAGAGCACGGGCTTGCCAAAAACGGCAGGCTCTAGAAGGTTGTGCCCTCCCACCTTGGCCAGCGTCCCCCCGACGAAGGTCACGTCCGCCACCGAGTAAAAGCCTTTAAGTTCCCCCAGAGTGTCCACCACAAGAACCTCCCACTCCGAACCTCCCTCCGATCTTTTTGAGACCTTAAATCCCATACCTTCCGCCAGGCGGACCACCTCCTCCGCCTTTCTAACATGCCTCGGAACCAGAACGAGCCTGATGGGAAACTCTTTCCTCAGCTCCCCGAAGGCCCTCAGGAGGACCTCCTCCTCTCCCTCCCTCGTGCTC
>JALWEK010000155.1 GCA_027014185.1 Aquificaceae bacterium | reverse complement strand
GGAGTATGAGGAAGGAACACTGGGCTTTAGTATCCCTTCTGCTTAACCTCCTTCAGTCCGCCCTGAAGTTCGTCGCCGGCCTTCTTACCGGAAGCCTCTCCCTACTGGGAGAGTCCGTTCACTCCCTTTCTGACGCCTCCGCCTCCGTTATAGCTTACCTATCGATAAAGTTCTCCGAGAAGAAGCACAGGAAGTTCCCCTACGGACTCTATAAGCTGGAGAACATAGGAGCCATAGTTATAGCTTTCTTCCTTATCCTCGCCGCCTACGAGATAGGCCACAGGGCCCTGAGTGGAAACGTAAGTATAGAGAGGGAGTACCTTCCGGTAGGTATAGGGGTGGTGGTGTTCTCCCTGGTAAGTTCCTTGACCCTTTCCTTTCTGGAAAGGAGGGCCGGCAAGAGGCTGAACTCTCCTACTTTGATCGCTGACTCCTACCATACCTTGACGGACGCCTTCGGCTCGCTGCTCGTCCTCATCAGCCTTTCCGCCGCCTACTTTGGATACAACTACGACAGGTACTTCGCTCTAGCCGTGGTGGGCCTTATACTCTACACGGCCTTGGGTCTGCTTAAAGAGCAGGTTGGGGCCATCCTCGACATATCCGCGGACGAGGAGACGATAGAGAGGATAAGGGAGATAATCCTCAGCTTTCCGGAGGTAGAGGGTATAAAGAGGCTCCTGGTTAGAAGCGCTGGAGGGAAGCTCTTCATAGACGCGGAGATACTGTTGAGGCCGGGGAGCTTTATGAGGAGTCACGCCATCGCCGACGAGATCGAGAGGAGGATAGTGAGGGAGATAGACAACGTGGAGATGGTCTTTATCCACTACGAGCCCGCCAGGGAGGAGAAGCTGAGGATAGCCGTTTTCTCCGGAGACGGGGAGGCTCTGTGCAGGGACTTTTCCAGGGTGAACAAGATGTTTGTGTTCGAAGAGAGGAGCGGCAACCCCAAGGTAAAGGAGGTAAAGGTTAGCTCGGAGGAGGAGGTGGCAAAGCTCCTCGTGAGGGAGGGAGTGGACATAGTTATATGCGGTCATCATCCGGAGAGCTCTAGGGCCAAGTGGATACTCCACAGGAACGGGATCTTCGTCTGGGAGACCGACAAGGAGAACATCTACGAAGCCCTCTCCGAGGTCTCAAAGCTGAGGCTCGACGGATCAAAGAAAGAGTGAAGCTACCAAAGGAACGAGCAGATTTACGCTCCTGACCTCTTTAAGAAGACCCCAGAGCTTGAGGGCTATAACCACCATTATCCCACCACCTATGAAGAGGCTGTTGGCCATGGACTGAGGATCGAGGAACTCTCCGAAAAAGAAAGCCAACAGGGTTATGCTACCCTGAAATACCAGAACGAAGAAGGCTGAGAACAGCACTCCCCTTCCGAGGGATGAGGAGAGTATTATAGAGGAAAACCCGTCCATAGTCGCCTTGGAAAGTATCAATGAGCTGTCCCCTTTCGTTCCCTCAAGGATGCACCCGAGCAGTGTCATGGGTCCAACGGTGAAGAGGACCGAGGAGGTCACGAAGGCGTTGGTGAAGTCAGCCCCACCCTTTGAGAGCTGTTCTACCTTTCCCTCGAGGTCGAGAAGGTATCCTATTGCCGTCCCGAAGAGTATTATGAAGAAGACCTTGAGGGTTTCGGGCTTGTTCTCAAGGACCAGCTTAACCCCAAGGAGGAAGGTGAAGAGGCCTATCCCATGTATAACACCGTCTCTGAGCTTTGGGTTTATGAACCTCGCTCCCTTCAGACCGAGGAGACTACCGAGTATCACTAGCAGAAAGTTTACAAGGGTCCCGAAGCCGGGGAACATCACCCCTTATCTTCTTGCTGGACCTGGGCCTGCTGCTGGGCCTGAGAGACTATATCCTTCATCATGTTGTATAGGAACTCTCCCCTGTCGTCCACTCTGTATCTCTCTATCACAGCGTTTTTTGCCTTCTCCCCTATCTCCCTGGCCTCCTCCAGGTTGTCCAGGTAGTAGAGGACCTTTTCCTCTATGTCGGCCCTGTCGAGGGGCATGTAAGGGATCACCTCCTCTCCCGGTGTGAGGAAGCCGGGCAGGGTTCCCCTGTAGTCTATCATCGGGGCGCTTCCCATAGCCGAAACCTCGAGCGGCGTAAATCCGATACCGGAGGGAACCGTATGGGGAAAGCTCATCACCGTTATGTAGCTCCTTCCGTATATATCCAATAGCTCCTCGTAGGAGTTCACCTTTATGTTCTCGTGATCCTCTTTTAGCTCCCCCTGAAACTCCCCAACGATCTTTAGGTTTATACCGTCGAGGAAGTTCACCAGGTACCACCTCTTCCTCATCGTGGCGTATATGGCCGTGTCGTTCAGCAGCCTGAAGAAGGCTTCTTCGTTCTTCTGTCTCCAGTCGCTGAACTCCTGCTGGACCTGGGGGTTGAAGAGGCCCAGGACATAGTTCAGAGCGGTTACCGCGTTCACCTCCGGGTTCCTGAACATGTACTCCCCCGTTTCGATGAAGAGGGGAAATATGTTCTCCGGAAGTCTCTTCTGGACAGAGTTCACTATTATCTGCGGATCGATAACGGGCCCCAGGAAGGCTATATCTATATCCCTTTCTTCGGGAGCCTGCGGGAACACGGAGAAGTCCAGGAAGGGCGTCAGGTAGCTTATGTTCTCGACACCGAGCATCCTCAGGCTGTCCGCGTACTTTATGTCCGTAACCAGGGCGATAAGGTTCCTGTGCTGAAGACCGAAGAGGTTGGGAAAGTGCAGGAGCGGATCCTCGGTGAAGAAGGAAAAGTGAACGAAGCCGAAGATATCGTACAGGGGAGTCTTCTTCCCCTCCTGCTCTCCCACTATTATCCCTGTTGCGTTCAGGTCCATTGTGAAGGCTGGCCTGAGCTCCTGGAGCTCCGCCAC
>JALWEK010000154.1 GCA_027014185.1 Aquificaceae bacterium | reverse complement strand
ATCAGGGCCTGGGCCTTCTCCCTCGATGGGGCGAGCTTCCTTTCAAAAAGGAGTTTGTCGAGCCTCATCGTTCCTTTATAATATTAAGCCTGCGAAATCCCAAAGTTTTCCCGGAGGTGAAGGATTGAAACTACTGTCCCGCATAGCCGAGGAGGTTCAGAAGGAGACCAAGGTCAGGCTTCACACGAGGAACGTTGAGAGGGTCCTGTCCGCTGCACTCGTTACGGGAGACTTCTGGAAGATAGTGGATCTCTCGGATCTTCCTGTGCCAGCCGCTGCCGGCATAGTCAAGAAGCTGCTCTCGGAAGGCGTGCTATTTATAAACGACAAGGAGGACATACTCCTGACCCAGAAGGGCTACGACCTCGTGGCCGAGCTCGGGATTGAACCGGTGGTGGATTACTCCTGTCAAGCCTGCGAGGGTAGGGGCTATCCCTTCTATGCGGACAAGGATCTTTACAGAACCTTCGTTGAGCTTGCCAAGGATAGGCCCAAGGCGATAAGGGACTACGACCAGGGTTCGGTAACGCCTGAGACAACGGTTTCCAGGGTTCTCTTTATAGATTCGAGGGGTGATCTCAGAGGTAAGGACATCATAGTTATGGGTGCCGAAGATGACCTGACGGGACTTGCTGTCGCTCTCACCAGGAAGGCGAGAAGGGTTCTCGTGATAGACATAGACGAGAGGCTGATCGATTTTGACAACAGGATATTCAAAGAGCTCGGTATAGATAACGCTGAGGCGATGGTCTGGGATCTGAGGAACCCCTTTCCGGAGGATATGCTCGGGAAGTTCGATGTCTTCATAACGGATCCACCGGAGACCTTCGCTGCCTTCAGGGCCTTCATAGGTAGGGGCATAGCTACCCTCAAAGAGGAAGGCTGCTCCGGGTACTTCGGTCTCACCCTGAGGGACTCTTCCATATTCAGATGGAAGGAGTTCCAGGAGACCCTTATAAACGAGTACGGGACTGTAATAACTGACATAGTTCAGGACTTCAACCACTACATGAACTGGGAGTACCATCCCGAAACCAAGGCTGCCCAGATAGCTCCCGTGAAGAGGAACCCCAGCGACATATGGTACAGATCCGCCTGGTACAGGATAGAGACCCTTCCGGGTTTCAAGAGGTGGAACGAACCGATCTCGGACGAAGTCTTCTACCTGGATGAGGAAGGCTCTACTACTTAGCCTGCTCCTCTTTCTTGCCGGAGGAGTACTTTCGAAAAGGGAAGGGGAGGTTTACCTCCCTCCAGAACCCCTATCCCAGGAGGTGCCGGAGGATCTCGAGGATCTCCTCTCTGTTAGGACCGTAGATGAGGCTAGACCGGATATATGGCCCGTTGTTGGCATAATAACCTCCGATTACGGATGGAGAAGGATAAGGGGCAGGAGAGAGTTCCACGCTGGAGTTGACATAGGTGCACCGTACGGTAGCAAGGTGGTGGCAACCGCCCCGGGCTACGTCCTCTTTGCAGGTTGGGTGAGAGGGTACGGGAACACGGTGGTCATATACCACGGGTACGGGTACGTTACCCTCTACGCTCACATGTCCTCCGTTGCGGTTAAAAGGGGTGAGCTGGTTTCAAAGAACAGGGTGGTAGGTTACGTAGGATCCTCGGGAAGGACCACAGGCCCCCATCTGCACTACGAGGTTATAAAGTACGGGGTCAGGCAAAACCCGATAGTGTACCTGCCTTAGGCGAGTCCCCTCTGCCTGAGCTCGTCCTCGTATATCCTCCTGTAGAGTAGGTTCCACTCGGGAGTGCCCTCGAGGATGTTCTTCGAGTACTTCCTTATCCTCTCCCTCACGTTTCTCTCTATCTCCTCCTCTTCCCTCACGGCCTCCCTGAGTATCTCCACTATCCTCTTCCTTATAATAGGAGGATCTTCGAATATCTCCACCGTCTCCTCTTCCATTATCAGGTCCCTTATCATGTTGGCCACCTGGTTCATCCGCTCTCTTCTGTTCACGTTTATCTTCATCTCCTCGGCGAGCTTCGCCTTCACGGCCTTGAAGGCCGTCCTGTAATCGAGATCTGTTTCCTCCAGGAGGTTCATCTTCTCCTTCAGGATCTCCTTGGTCTTCTCGTCCAGGAGCCTCTCCTCCTCCTCCGCCTTCTTGAACACACCTATTATCTTCCTCTTGAAAAGCTCGGGATCTTCGGCCTCTATGATGCCCTCCTGGCTCAGCTCCTCAACTATCCTGTTCGCTATCCTCTCTACAAGCCTTTCAGGGAGTTTCATTCCCCTAATTATAGCACATCATAGGAAGCCCTCTAAGAGCCCCCTCACCGTCTCCGTATAGCTTCCATCGGGCTCGTTTATCACAAGGGGAGGTTCTATCCTGATAGGGCCGGGCACGTTCCTTATCGAGTTCACGACGCACAGCTTCCCCTCCTTCTGTACGTTAGGGTATATGACGCTGAGGAATCGGGGCGGGAGGTTGTGTGCTCTGAGAAGATCGAAGAGCTCGTAAAGCCTGAATGAGGGTATAAGTAAGTTGAGATACCCTCCGTCCCGAAGGAGATAGGAGCTCGCCCTGACGAAGTCCTCGAGGGTAGTGTCTCCCTCGAAGTGAAAACCTCCATCCTCCTTCCCGTATTCCTTCGGATAGAAGGGAGGGTTCGATACCACCACGTCGAAATACCCCCTCCTGTATAGGTCCTCCACCCTTCTTAAATCCCCCTCCACCACCCTTACCCTGTCCTCCAGCCCGTTTATCCTTACGTTCTCTTTCAGGAGCCCTAGCATCTTCCTGTCCCTTTCTATGGCGTGAACCTCGCACCCCCACTTCTTCGCTATGACCAGTGAGAGAAAGCCGAAACCTGCCCCCAGGTCTGCCACCCTGGAGTTCTTCCTCACACCCTTTACCTTTGAAAGGAAGAGGATAAGATCGACCGAGACTTTATGTTCTTTGGGCTGGATAAGTTCTATCTTTCCCCGGAAGAAGGAGAATCTCTTATCTGAGTCTCTCAACCACCTCTAAGAGGGCCTGGGCCTTTTCCTTTACCTTCTCCCACTCCTTTATCTCCTCTAAAGTCTGGGCGGTTGCGAGCTTCTTCATAGCCTCCTCGAACTCTTTCTTGGCTTTACCCACGTCGATCTCGCCCACCTCGTAGGCCTCTTCGGCCAAGATGAGCACACGCTCGGGGGTTACGTCCACAACACCGTAGGTCACCGCCATACCCTTCTTCTCATCTCCATCGAAGTAAACCAAACCGGGCCTGAGGAGGGTCATCAGGTACATGTGGTTCTGAAGGACGCCTATCTCACCCTCCGCCGTGGGGACGTTTACCGAGTTGACCTCGTTGGAGAAGGCAAGACCCTGGGGTGTGACTATCTCCACCTTGATCATGGCTGTTAAAGTATATCATAAATAGACCGCTATGAGACCGGCTTTGCTCGCACTCCTGCTTTCTGTTCTTGCCTTCCTGCCTTTCCATCTGACCGGATCCCCAGAGGGAGGCAGGGTGGAACTTATCAAGCTCGATCCCAAGGACTTCAGTCCGGAGCCAGGTAGAGAGGGAGGAACCCTCTACTTCATACTCAGTGGCGATCCCAAGACCCTGAACCCGGCCCTCGCTCAGGAAACTACCTCCACCGCGGCCATAGGCCCCCTCTTCTCCGGACTAACCAGGCTGAACCTAAAAACCATGAAGCCCGAGCCCGATCTGGCCGAGAGTTGGGAGGTATCGGAGGATGGGAAGGTATGGACCTTCCATCTCAGGAAAAACGTGCGGTGGAGTGATGGCACCCCCTTCACGGCGGACGATGTGATCTTTACCTTCAACGAGATCTACTACAACGACCAGATACCCTCCTCTACGCGGGACATACTCACTATAAAGGGGAAGAAGATAAAGGTGGAGAAGATCGATGACTACACAGTGAAGTTCATCCTGCCGGAGCCCTTCGCCCCCTTCCTGAACGCCCTCTCGGCCGAGATACTCCCGAAGCACAAGCTGGAGAGGTATGTAAAGGACGGAACCTTCAACACAGCCTGGAACGTGAACACCGACCCGAAGGATATCGTCGGGACAGGACCTTGGGTTATCAAGGAGTACGTTAAGGGGCAGCGGATAGTTTACGAGAGGAACCCCTACTACTGGGAGAAGGACGAAGAGGGGAGAAGTCTTCCCTACATAACCCGCAGGGTAGGGATAATAGTTTCCGACCCGGACACCGCGATGCTCAAGTTCAAGAGCGGGGAGGTGGACTACATAGGTCTGAGGCCCCAGGACATACAGCAGGTGGCCAGAATGGGAGAGGATGTGAAGGTGTACGACCTTGGCTCTACACCATCCACGACCTTCTTAGTCTTCAACCAGAATCCGAGGTCTAAGGTACCAAAGTACAAGCTCAAATGGTTTCAGAACAGAAAATTTAGGGTTGCCATATCCCACGCTATAGACAGGGAGGGCATATGTTACCTGGTTTATAACGGCCTCGCCAAGCCCCTCTACACGCCCGTGACGGAGGCAAACAGGCCTTACTACGACGAGGATTACTACCCCAAATTCGAGTACGATCTGGAAAAGGCTAAGAAGCTCCTGGAGAGCATAGGGTTTAAGGACAGGGATGGGGACGGGGTACTGGAGGATCCCGAGGGGCACGATCTCGAGTTCACCCTTATCACTAACGCCGGGAACAAGGAGCGTGAGACTATAGGTAACATAGTGAAGGAGGATCTGAAGAAGATAGGCGTAAAGGTACACTTCCAGCCGATAGACTTCAACAACCTGGTCTCGAGGTTAACAGCCCCCCCTTACGACTGGGAGGCGGTGATAATAGGGCTCACAGGTTCTATTGATCCTCACTTCGGTAGGAACGTCTGGCACTCCTCCGGGCTCCTCCACATGTGGAACCCACGTCAGAAGAAACCTCAGACCGATTGGGAGAAGAAGGTGGATGAGCTAATAGACAAAGGTGCGGTGGAGCTCGACTTCGAGAAGAGGGTGAAGATATACAGGGAGGCCTTCAGGATAATAACCGAGGAGCAGCCTATGATATTCATAGCGACCCCCAAGAGCATGCTCGCCGCCTACGATAGGTTTGGAAACTTGTTCCCTACAGTCTGGGGCTGGTACGAGGAGAACAGGCTATTTATAAAGGACTAAGCTATCCTCTTTACCTTCGATCTTCTCCTGTACTTTTCGAGCTCGTGGAAGAACTTGTTTACGGCTCTAACCACGAGCCTTCTCGCTTCTCTCCTGCTGCTTATACCGAAGTCCTCCATGAAGGTCCTCACGTCTCCCTCGAAGTACCTCTTCCTGATTATCTCGTCCAGCGGACTCTCGAGTTTCGATATGAGGTTCTCTATATCCACGGCGTAGATAACTATGTCCTCGAAGTATGCGTTCCTGTAGAGCTTACCTTCCATCTCGGGAGGCTTTACAAAGAGCTTGGAGCTGGGCTTCCTCGCCCCGTTCTTGCAGCTCTCGTACCTGTCCAGGACCTCCCCTATAACCCATACCTTGTAGTGGTAAGGTCCTATCGCCCCCATTCCGAACTCCCCAAGTTCATAGTTTAGAGCGCGGACCTTACCTTTTCAAGGTCTTCCAGCTTCTCCACGTTAAAAACCCTGACGTTGGGGACCGTCTGCTGAACGAGTTTGGAGAGGACGTTCTTGGGTCCTATCTCCACGAAAGTGTCCACGCCTAGACCTACCATGTACTCTACGCTCTGGTACCATCTTACCGGAGAGAAGATCTGCCTGTAGAGGTTCTCCCTTATCTCGTGGGCCATGGTGTGTTCTTTTGCTGTATAGTTCTGGACTACGGGCAGACTCGTGTTCTTTATGGGCGTCTGGGCGAGCTTTATCTTGAAGGCATCGGCCGCGTCTTTCATCAGGGAGCAGTGTGAGGGAACCGAAACCTTCAGGGGTATGACCCTCGCCCCCCTTTCCTTTGCGATCTCCCCGGCCTTCTCTACCGCCCGCTTCTCACCTGATATGACCGTCTGCTGGGGTGAGTTGTAGTTGGCGGGCTCCACTACTCCAAAACTTTGTGCCTCCCTGCACGCTTCCTCTACCTGTTCTGGAGGGATCTTCAGGACAGCGGCCATAGCCCCCTTTCCTTCGGGAACAGCCTCCTGCATATACTTGCCTCTGAGGTATGTGAGCCTAACAGCCTCGAAGAGCTCCACTCCCCCTGCAACGAGGAGGGCGGTATACTCACCTAGGGAGTGCCCCGCGACGTAATCGGGTTTCGGTAATCCATTCTCTTCCATAACCCTGTATATGGCGTACGAGGCGACCAGTATCCCCGGCTGGGTGTAGATCGTCCTGTTGAGCTTGTCCTCGGGACCTTTCAAAACCACGTCCACTATATCGGGCAGGGACATCCTGAGGGCGTGCTCCGCCTCGTGAAAGACGTCGGCCGCCTCGTGAAACTCCCTGTAGAAGTCGTAGGCCATTCCAACGTACTGGGATCCCTGTCCCGGGAATATGTAGGCTATCTTCCCCATGGGGGAATATTCTATTACAGCTCCTCTGGGCTTTGCCGAGCTTGACAAAAGGCATAAAATAAGTTAATCCTTCTAAAACGTCGTTTTAAGTCAGGAGGTAGATAATGGCCAAGGGAACTGTTGCCTGGAAGATAATCAGAGATCATCTCGTTAGCGGAAAGATGGAACCGGGGGAGGAGATAGCCATAAGGATAGATCAGACCCTCACCCAGGATGCCACGGGAACTATGGCGTACCTGGAGCTTGAGGCGATGGGTGTTCCAAGAGTTAAAACGGAGCTCTCGGTAAGCTACATAGACCACAACATGCTCCAGACAGACTTCAGGAATCCCGACGACCACAAGTATCTGATGAGCGTTGCCAAGCGCTTCGGCATATGGCTCTCAAAGCCAGGAAACGGGATATGCCACCAGGTTCACGTTGAGAGGTTTGCAAAGCCTGGAAAGACATTGCTCGGTTCTGACTCCCATACACCGACGAGCGGTGGTGTGGGGATGCTAGCTATAGGAGCTGGGGGTCTGGACGTTGCCGCCGCCATGGCGGGAGAGCCTTTCTACCTGAAGATGCCCAAGATAGTAGGGGTAAAGCTAACAGGGAGGATGCCCGAGTGGGTTACCGCCAAAGACATAATCCTAGAACTTCTGAGGCGTCTGACGGTTAAAGGGGGTCTTGGGAAGATATTCGAGTACTTTGGCGAGGGCGTGAAAGAGCTCTCCGTTCCCGAGAGGGCGACTATCACCAACATGGGGGCTGAGCTGGGAGCTACGACCTCCATATTCCCCTCGGACGAGGTAACGAGGGCATACCTTAGAGCCCAAGGAAGGGAGGAGGACTGGGTGGAGTTACTTCCCGATCCGGACGCGGAGTACGACGAGGTGATCGAGATAAACCTCTCCGAGCTCGAGCCTCTCATAGCCCAGCCCCACTCGCCCGACAACGTCGTTCCGGTGAGGGAGATAGAGGGGATAAAGGTGGATCAGGTGGTGATCGGCTCCTGTACCAACTCCTCCTTTGTGGATCTCACCAGAAGCGCCAAGCTGCTCGAAGGGAGGAAGGTCCATCCAGACGTAGTCTTTGCGGTCGCTCCCGGATCCAAGCAGGCACTGGAGCTAATAACACTGAACGGAGGACTCCTCAACTTCCTGAAGGCTGGAGCGAGGATACTCGAGAGCGCCTGCGGCCCCTGCATAGGTATGGGATACGCCCCTCCGAGCGGGGGAGTCTCGGTTAGGAGCTTCAACAGGAACTTCGAGGGAAGGTCTGGAACACCGGACGCTAAGGTTTACCTCGCCTCACCTGAAACCTGCGTGGCCTGCGCGATCGCGGGGGAGATAGTGGATCCCAGGAGGCTCGCTAAGGAGATAGGGGCAAAGTGGATAAGGGTGGAGATGCCCGAGAGGTTCCCCTACGGGGACGAGGCCTTCATAGAGCCCCTTCCTCCCGAGGAGGCGGAGAAGGTCGAGATCTACAGGGGTCCCAACATAAAGCCTCTGCCTCCCTTCGACGAGCTACCAGAGAAGCTAAAGGCCGAGGTAGCCCTGATAGTGGGGGACAACATAACCACCGACCACATAATGCCCGCGGGAGCCAAGATACTTCCTCTCAGATCGAACATATACGCGATCTCCGAGTACGTCTATCACTACGTAGATCCCGAGTTCGTTCCGAGAATAAAGGCGATAAAGGAGAAAGGAAAGGCGGGGGTGATAATAGGGGGTGAGAACTACGGGCAGGGATCTTCGAGGGAGCACGCAGCCTTAGCTCCCCGGTTCCTCGGTGTGAGGGCTGTTATAGCCAAGTCCTTTGCGAGGATCCACCACGCCAACCTTGTGAACTTCGGGATAGTTCCTCTGGAGTTCGTGAACAAAGAGGACTACGACAAGTTCACCCTCGGAGACGAGATAGAGATCCCCGAGCTTACCAAGAGACTCAAGGAAGGCAAAGAGATCGTGGTGATCAACAAAACCACGGGAGAGGAGATCCTGTGCAGGTACAACCTCACCCCATACCAGGTGGAGGTTCTCCTAGGCGGTGGAAGGCTGAACTACATAAAGAGGAAGCAGGCTCAGGAGGTTACCAGCTGAGGAGGTGAAAGATGGCTACCAGAAAGGTCGTATCGGTGGTGGGAGCGGGAAACGTTGGTGAGCACGTAGCGAGCCTGCTTGCGATAAAGGGCTTTGCTGACGTGAGGATATTCGACATACCCAGAAGGGACGGTGACAAGATCTTCGAGCCAGTTAAGGGAAAGGCCCTAGACATGAAGCAGATGATCGCCGCTATGGACATAGATACAAAGATAGACGGCTTTACGGTCACCCCCGAAGGGGACGGATACGAACCCATAGTGGACAGCGACATAGTGGTTATAACCGCCGGATTTCCCAGAAGACCCGGCATGTCTAGGGAGGATCTCCTGGAGGCGAACATACGGATACTATCCACGATCATATCCAGGGTCCGTCAGTACGCCCCGAACTCTATCCTAATAGTTGTTACGAATCCCGTTGACATAATGACCTACGCAGCGGTCAAGCTCAGCGGCTTTCCCGCAAGCAGGGTCATAGGTATGGCGGGGGTTCTGGACTCTGCGAGGTTCAAGACGTTCATAACCGAGGAGCCCAGGCTTTCCCCGAAGGACATCCACACCTACGTTATCGCTAGACCCAGAGACCAGATAGTACC
>JALWEK010000153.1 GCA_027014185.1 Aquificaceae bacterium | reverse complement strand
TATATATATAGAGTGCCCTGCACTCGAAGCTCGGCTTTGGGAGCCGAAGGTCGCAGGTTCAAGTCCTGCCACCCCGATGTACACGTGAGGGCCCGTAGCTCAGCAGGACAGAGCAGGGGATTTCTAATCCCCAGGTCGGAGGTTCGAGTCCTCCCGGGCCCGTCTTATCCCCACTTCAGCTTACCCCTGAGGATCTCGAAGCAGCTCTTTTTGGGATGGGTGTATATCTCGCAGTACCTTCTCGATCTCCTAACCTCGACCACATCCCCGTTTTTCAGATACATACCCTTCTGACCGTCCATGGTGAGGTAGCAGGCCCTGTCGGGTGATAGTATCCTGAGCCTGAGCGAGAAGTTGGCTGGCAGAACAACGGGCCTGTTGGAAAGGGTGTGGGGACAGATGGGTACAAAGAGTAGGTTCTCCGAGTCTGGGTATATTATCGGGCCTCCCGCGGATAGGGCGTAGGCTGTGGATCCTGTGGGAGTGGAGACTATAACTCCGTCCCCATAGATGTGAACCATGAAGTCCTCGTTAGCGAAAACCTCTATCTCCATGATTCTCGCTATAGCACTCTTGGAGACGACCACGTCGTTAAGGTAGTCTCCGAGGAACTTCCTAACTTTGCCCCTTACAAGGTATGTAGAGAGCATCATCCTCCTCTGCTTCTCTATCTTCCCAGAAAGGACTTCCCTGAGTATATCGATCGCCTCGTGTTTTTCCATCTCCGTAAGGAAACCAAACCTTCCTTCGTTTACACCGACCAACGGGACTCCGAACCTCGAGGCCAGACGGGCCCCGGCTAAGAAAGTTCCGTCTCCCCCCACCACTACCATCAACCTAACACCCCTCAGGCTTACCCCTCTTGTGAGCTCGGGCCTGTTCAGCAGTTTCAGAACTTTGTAGCCTTTGCTTTTGAGGAACTCCAGTATCTCGGAGGCCGTACTCTTAGCCTCTTCAGAATCTTTTACAAAGAGCGCAACCTTGCTCATAACATATCGTCGATTATCTCGCACAGAACGTGACCCAGGGTAATGTGACACTCCTGGATCCTCGGTGTCTCGTAAGAGGGGACGACGAAGGTGTAGTGGGCTATCTGGGCGACCTTTCCACCGTTTCTGCCTGTGAAGGCCACAGTGGTAGCCCCCAGGTCATGAGCCTTTCTTAGCCCTCTCACCACATTCTCCGAGTTTCCCGAGGTGGTTATACCGATTGCCACATCACCTGGCAGGCAGAGGGCCTCTATCTGCCTCTCGAATATGGTCTCGAAACCGTAATCGTTCCCCACAGCCGTGAGTATGGAGGTGTCCGTCGTCAGAGCTATAGCCGGGAGCCCCTTCCTTTCCTTCCTGTACCTTCCCACTATCTCTGCGGCTATGTGCTGGGCATCGGCCGCACTTCCGCCGTTGCCGAACAGAAGGATCTTGTTTCCGTCTTTCAAAGCGGTCGCCATTATAGAGCCTACCTGGTAGATCTGATCCTTGTATAGCTCCACGAAGGCGAGCTTAACCTCAGCGCTCTCCTTGAAGGCGCCGATTATCTTCTCGAGCATAACTGTTATCATTTTAATTCATGAAGGTTCTTACGGCCGAAGAGATGGCCAAGCTGGACAGGATAACCATAGAGGAGATAGGGATACCCTCCCAGGTACTTATGGAAAACGCGGCGAGGGGAGTTCTCTTGGCTATAGAAAGTAAGTTTCCTGAAGCTAAGAGGATTCTCGTAATAGCGGGCAAAGGTAACAACGGAGGGGATGGCATAGCTTTAGCGAGGATGCTCCATCTGAGAGGTAAGGAAGTTGATCTGTTCCTGCCCCTGGGGGAGCCAAAGGGAGATGCCCAGCTCCAGCTAAGGATATTCAGAAACCTCGGACTTCAAGAGCTGAAGAAGGAGCCGGATTTTAAAGAATACGACCTTGTAATCGATGCCATCTTCGGCACAGGCTTCATGCCCCCGGTTAGGGGTAGGGTGGCCGAGCTCATAGAGAGGGTGAACCTCTCCGATGTTCCCACGGTTGCCGTGGACCTGCCCTCCGGTCTATGGGCCGACAGCGGGGAGATCTTCGAACCTTCCGTAAGGGCGGATCTGACCGTTACCTTCCAGTTCCCGAAGGTGTGCCACGTCCTTTACCCGAGCGCCAAGCTCTGCGGTGAGGTGAAGGTGGTTGATATATCCATACCTGCAAAGCTGGCAGAGGACATCTGGAGGGAGACTATAGAACCGCTGGAACTAAGGCTCCCCAGGAGGGAACCGGATACCTACAAGAACAGGGAGGGGCACGTTCTCATAATCGGCGGGAGCAGAGGAAAGACTGGAGCGGTGATAATGGCAGCCCAGGCGGCAACGAGGACCGGAAGCGGCTTAGTGACGGTAGGTATCCCCGCCGACCTGGATCAGATAATCGAGAGCATCCTGATAGAGGAGATGAGCCTTCCCCTAAAAGGGGCCGAAAGGCTCTCTTTTTTAGGTATAGAGAAGATCTTCGAGATGCAGGAGAGGTTCTCGGCAGCCGCCGTGGGTATGGGAATGGACAGATACGAGGAGGGTCAGGACATCCTGAGGGAGATACTCCTCAGGTGGGAAAAGCCACTACTCATAGATGCGGACGGGATAAACAACCTAGCGGACCTCGGAGATCTGGAGATACTGAAAAGGAGAGAGGCACCTACCGTGCTTACACCGCACGTTGGAGAGTTCTCAAGACTTACAGGAGTAAACGCTAGGGAGGTGGCTCCGAAGCAGTTCGACCTGGCAAGGGACTTCGCAACAGAGTACGGATGCTACCTAGTACTCAAGGCAGCGAGGACGGTTGTGGCAACGCCCGAGGGCAGGGTTTATATCTCCACCAGGGGTACGCCCGCCATGGCCAAGGGCGGTGTCGGAGACGTCCTGTCGGGAATTCTCATCTCGCTGATGAGCAGGATGCCTACCGAGGAGGCTCTGAAGCTGGGAGTTTACCTACACGGCCTCGCGGGGGAGATAGCTGAGAGAAAGATGCATACGGAAAGCTTGAGGGCAAGGGACCTCATAGACTCAATACCGGAGGCCTATAAAAGTATTGAAAAATTCTTATACTCTACCGATACTATTATTTAGTGAGATGATAGACAGGGTAAACATAAACAGGCTTATAAGCCAGGCCTTGGAGACTGAGAAGAAGATAAAGAAGAAGGAGATCTCCCAGGTAAGCGGGGTAAGCGAGAGCCAGGATGTGGTAGAGATCTCCGACGTTGCGAGGAAAGCCCTCGAGGCGGACTACGAGGACCTATCTGAGAAGGTCAAGAGGATAAAGGCAGAGATATCAAAGGGAACCTACGAGGTAAACGCAGATAAGATAATCGAGGGCTTCAAGAAGTTCTTCCCCTAAATAGCCTCCAGCAGCATCTTCGTGTAGCTATCCTTAGGTCTATCGAAAACGCTGTAAACGTCACCCCTCTCCACCACCCTTCCGTCCTTAAGCACCACTACCCTGTCCCCCACCTCGGCCACAACGCCAAAGTCGTGGGTCACGAGTATTACTGATCGTCCCTCCGACCTTATCCTCCTGAAGAGGTTCAGTATCCTCTTTTGAACGGACACGTCCAGTGCAGTTGTGGGTTCATCGGCCAGGAGGAGCTTCGGGCCGCATACAGTGGCCATAGCTATACACACCCTCTGCTTGAGACCACCTGAGAGCTGATGGGGGTAAGATCGGTACTTCTCCTCCGGAGAGGGTATGCCTGCGTTCTTCATTGCCTCTAAAGTCCTCTCATATGCTTCTCCCTTTTTATTGGGAAAATGGCTTTCGAAGGTTTCCCTTATCTGGGACCCTACGGTAAATAGGGGATCGAGGTAGGCCGAAGGTTCCTGGAATATCATACCTATCTCCTTCCCCCTCACGTTCCTCATCTCCCTTTCAGAAAGGCCTAAGAGATTCCTGCCGGCAAACATGATTCTACCCTCTACCCTGGAGTTCTCGGGGAGGAGCCGGAGGATAGAGTAAAGGATGGAGGACTTCCCGGATCCAGACTCACCCACAATGCAGAGGATCTCACCCTCTTCAACCTCAAAGGAAATATCGTGGAGAACCTTCTTATCCCCGTACCATAGGTTCAGGCCTTCTACCTTAAGCAGGCTCATCTGTTGTAAGCTTCTTCCCCGTGAACGGCCGTGTCAAGCCCCTGGGTTTCCTCCTCGGAGGATACCCTTACGCCGATGGCAAGCCTTATGAGGGTAAGCACCAGAGCGGTTACCACGGCGGAGTATAACCCGACGGCAAGAACCCCAACGATCTGACTTCCAAGCTGGGCAGGGTTTCCAAAGAACAACCCGGTCGCCTCGTTCACGGAGGGCTTGGCCAACAGGCCCAGCATAACACTACCCAGAATTCCGCCAACGCCGTGGACTCCGAAGACGTCGAGGGAGTCGTCGTATCCGAGTTTAGCTTTCAAGTGTGCAACGGCCACGTAACAGACCACCCCGGCTAGGAACCCGATGAGGACTCCCTCCCACACATCAACGAAGCCCGAGGCCGGAGTTATAGTCGCAAGGCCCGCTATGAAGCCGGTCATGAGTCCCAGGGTGGTAGGCTTCTTCAGGAGAAACCACTCCAGGAACATCCAGGTGAGACCGGCCGTTATCGACGCCATCGTGGTCGTGAATATGGCTGTGACCGCAACACTGCTTACACCAAGGGCAGAGCCCCCGTTGAAGCCGAACCAGCCGAACCAGAGAAGTCCTGTTCCAACGGCAACCAGAGGAAGGCTTGCAGGAAGCATAACGGGCTCCTGTCTCCTTCCAAGTATTAAAGCTCCCACCAGAGCCGATATGCCGGAGGTCTCGTGGACGACCAAGCCACCGGCGAAGTCGAGGGTACCAAAGTTGGAAAGCCATCCGCTTCCCCACACCCAGTGGGCAACCGGGGCGTAAACTAAAGTAAACCAAAGGATCGAGAATACGATCCAGGCTGAAAACTTCATCCTCTCTATAAAAGCTCCGGCCATAAGTGCTACCGTTATGCAGGCGAAGGTCATCTGGTATAGGATGAAGTTGTAGTGAAGGAGGTTCTCGGCCGCAGGGGCCTTATCGGAAGGGTTTACGCTATTGAGAAAGAGCCACTTCAGATTTCCCACGATACCTCCCACATCGTCCCCGAAGGCGAGGGTATACCCGTAAGCTATCCAGAGGATACCAACCACACAGAAGGCGGAGAATACCATGGCGATCGTATTGAGCATGCTCTTGGATCTGGTAAGTCCCCCGTAGAACACGGCAAGACCGGGAACTGACATCAGCAGAACCAGGGCGGTAGAGACCATTATCCAGAGGTTATCTATCATGTTCATGCCCTGCACCTCCAAAAGTTATGGTACGCCCCGTCTTGCTCAGCAATCTTTATGCCACTTTCAGATGATTGCAGCACAAAGGTTTTAGAAAACTACGTATTGTAAAATTGTTAGCACTTTTACATATCTGTTAACAATTCTTCGAGAGCTTCCTTCAACCTGTCGTAGGTGGTGAAAAGATCCTGAGATATTACCTTAGTCTGGGCGATGACCGGCATGAAGTTGGTATCCCCGTTCCAGCGGGGAACAACGTGCATATGGATGTGGCTCTCGAGACCTGCCCCCGCAGGTCTTCCCAGGTTGTAACCTATGTTAAAGCCATGGGGCCTGAACACCTTTCTGAGAGCCTTTAACGACAGCTTGAGGTGTTCGTTCATCTCGAGGATGGTCTCGTCCTCTAAGCTCTCGTACTCCGAGGTATGCTCGATGGGAACTATCATAAGGTGTCCCGAGTTGTAGGGATACTTGTTGAGTATTATGAAACTCCTCTCTCCTTTATGAAGCAGTAAAACCTCCCTCCACCTCTGGGGAGGTTGTTTGACGGCGTTGCAGAGAAAGCATCCCTCTATGTTGTCCACATTCTCTACATAACTACTTCTCCAGGGAGCCCAGAGTATATCCATACCTGTTATTATACTTGCAGCCTCAGTATTCCCAGGGACAGCCTCACGGTCAGCCATAGATTGAGTAGAGGAAGGATCAACGTTTGGAGGGTAAAGTACAGGGCAAGTTGCAGAAGATGATCGAAGGTACTGTCAACACGCGCTCTTAGAACCGAGATGTTCTTTTCAAACTCTTCCACACTGCTAAGCGAACTCACAATAGAGTGGATGTCACCCTTCACTTTATTGAGATGTGAGCTAACAGACTCGATCCTGTATCTGAAGAATTTTTCATATACTAGGTCGTTCGCGAGAACGACCACGGGAAAAAAGAACCTGAGGATCAGCAAAACGAGAAGGAGCTTAAGGAAAAAACCCATCACAAGGCCCCTAACGAGCACGAGAACTCCTAAAGCTATCGTCAGAACTCCGGAAAGCAGAAGTAGGTAGCTAGATAGGAGTTCAAGGATAAGCTTCTGCACACCGAGCGATAGGAAGCTAACCAGGAGCAGAGCCGATACACGCTCGGTTATGTCGTCAAGGGGGTCCAGTACCTCCCCCAAGGCTATAGAAAAGCCCATACCTGCCGGAGATAGGAAGAGTTCCCTTCCCTTTAGCACCGAAATACTCGCATTCAAGCCCCTTATAACCACGTAGCTCGCAAGGGTAGTCTTTAAGCCCTTGTCCAGATAACCCTCCGCTCTTTCCTTTAGAGGCTCGAACTCAAGAAAGTAAGAAATTAGGAGAACCGCCCCCAAAACCAGGAGCAGCAAGCCTGAAGCTTTTACATTTAACTTCAAGCTATTCTCAGGAGCCTCTTTATAGCCTGTTCGACCATCTCGGGTGGAGGGATGAAATCGTGTCTGTCGAGCTCCATCGTGTCCCTGAAATACATGGCGGAAGGAAAGTTAAAGATTCCAAAATCCTCGAAGGAGGTATTCTTGGTAACGTCCATGTAGTAGAACTTTATCTTATTCCCGTACTGCTCCACGTAGGGCCTTAAAAGATCAACGAACTTTCTGGTCTCCTCCGAGTTGGGATCTACGAAGAGAACCACCGTTGGGTTTTCAGCGGCCATCACCTTCTGGTAGAAGTCTCTATCGGTAACCTCCTCGAATCCCTCGAGCATGTCTAACCTCCTCAAAAGTCAAGATCTATGTCCTCGTCGTCGAACTCTACTCCCATGTTGGTAACTATCCCCCTCACGCTGAGGGCTGTGTTCTTGAGCTGCTCCAGGTATTTAAGGACGTCGTCGTAGACTCCCATCATGGTCCTCAGCCTGGAGTACTCCTCGTGGGAAAGCTTCCTGGTCCTGGCTATCTTCTTGAGGGCAACCTTGGCGAGGGTAGCTTTGCCGTACTTTTCCTGCCACTCTGTCCAGAACTCGGGGGAGTTCATGGGCTTTTTGACCAGGAAGTACTCGAGCTGGGTCATCTCCTCAAGAAGGTTTAGATCAAGGGAGTTGTTCTTCATGGTAGTATCCTCCATTCTTTAAAATTATAGATCAGCAGGTAGTTTGAAAACCGAGGAGCTCCCTGAGCTTACCGTAGGGGTTATCACTCTTCATTAAAGAGGTACCTATTAAAAAAGCGTCCACCCCGTAGTTCATAAGTTCCTCTATCTGCTCCCGTGTTTCTATTCCGCTCTCGGCGATCACGAACCTGGCTCCCAGCTCTTTTATCTTTGGAGCGAGTTCCTTGGTGAGGTTTACGTCCGTCCTGAGAGTGTCGAGGTCCCTGTTGTTTATCCCTACTATCTGGGCTCCCGCCTCGAGGGCCATTCTTGCCTCTTCGAGGGAGAAGACCTCAACGAGGGGGGACATCCCGAGCTCGAGGGAGAAGTTTATCAAATCCCTGAGCTTCTTGGAATCGAGGATTCTGACTATGAGCAGAAGCGTGTCCGCTCCGTAGGCCTTGGCCTCGAGGATCTGAACATCGTCTATTATGAAGTCTTTTCTGAGGATGGGAAGATCCACCGTATCCCTGACCGCCTTTAGGTCTTCCAGAGAACCTCTGAAAAACTCCCTGTCGGTGAGAACAGATATGGCGGTAGCTCCCGCGGACTCGTAGATCTTGGCCTGCTCTGCGGGGTCCACCTCCCTTATATTCCCAGCCGAAGGTGAGGCCTTTTTAACCTCCGCTATTATTTTGGTTTTGCAACTCGTGAGGGCCTTCTCGAAGTCGTAGAACTTGCTTCTCTTTTCTATCATCTCCTCGAGAGACTTCAGGTAACCGGGTTCTCTGTTTATCTCCTTTCTCTTTACGCTAAGGACCTTTTCTAGAAAACCTGCCATGGGCCGTATATTTTAACCCCGATTAAAAGTGCCTGTATCCTCTCGGCTCTATCTTCTTTCCATCTACGTATACGCCTTCCCCTGCGGAAACGCTTCCTATCTCTGTCATGTCCATGAAGGGGTTCCACCTCTCCCTCGGGTGGGTAAACAGAAGTTGGTAGTCCTCCCCTCCGAATAATGCGTAATCTTTTGGGTCCTTTCTGTATTTTTCGCAGAACCTGAGAAGCTCCTTGGAAAAGGGGAGCTTTGAGCTGTCTATGTCTATCCTCACACCGCTCCTTCTCGAGAGGTGCCAGGCGTCCGCCACGAGGCCGTCGCTTATGTCCATGCTGGCGTTCGCATACTTCTGGAGGTGCTTAACGTAGTCTATCCTCGCTGTGGGCCTTATGTGCCTCTCTATGAGAGCGAGCTCGAAGTCTTCATAGCTATCCTTTTCCATCTTGAGAAGCTCAAGACCAGCCTTGGAGTCTCCGAGGGTTCCAGATACGAAGACCGAGTCCCCAGGTTTTGCCCCCCCTCTTCCAACAGGCCTTTTGCTCGTTCCAACCAAGAAAACGTCTATACCGAGCCTGTCGGACCTCGATACGTTCCCCCCCACCACCTCGCATCCGTAGAACTCACAGGCTTTTTGCACTCCCCCGTAGAGCCTCTCCACATAATCGACCTCCAGGTCTGGAAGCATCAGTGAAATTAAAGCCCACCTGGGCTCCCCAGCGTTTCCCACCACGTCGCTCACGTTCACACTGATTGCTTTCCATCCCACAGCTTCTGGGGGGTATCCGAGGAGGAAGTGGACATCCTCGAGCATGAGGTCGGTCGTCAGGAGCAGGTATTCGTCTCCAAATTTCACATGGGCACAGTCGTCCCCTATCTTCTCGGATTTGAGTATTTCCTTTAGCCTCTCTATCAGGCCAAACTCGCCCAGATCCGAGATCCTCATAGCTCCATTCTATATGCCTTGTATCATAAAGGCAAAGGATCTTTAGAGTGTTATAATCTCAAAAAAACCGATAAGGAGGTAAGCCATGGGAGTTCATAAACTTCAGGCGAAAGACCATCTGAAGCCCCAGAATCTCGATGGTATAT
>JALWEK010000152.1 GCA_027014185.1 Aquificaceae bacterium | reverse complement strand
AATGCCATGGACGAGTACATACCCACACCCAAGAGGGAAGTGGACAAACCCTTCCTCATGCCCATAGAGGACGTGTTTACTATCTCCGGAAGGGGGACTGTTGTAACAGGAAGGGTAGAGAGAGGAGTGCTCAAGCCCGGGGATGAAGTAGAGATAGTGGGCCTCAGAGAAGAGCCGCTCAAGACGGTAGCGACCTCTATAGAGATGTTCAGGAAGATACTCGATGAAGCACTACCCGGGGACAACGTAGGAGTACTTTTGAGGGGAGTAGGGAAGGACGATGTAGAGAGGGGGCAGGTACTGGCGGCGCCTGGGAGTGTGACGCCCCACAGGAAGTTCAGGGCGCAGGTGTATATACTTTCGAAGGAAGAAGGTGGGAGGCACACGCCCTTTTTTGTGAACTACAGGCCACAGTTTTACTTCAGGACAGCGGATGTGACAGGGACGGTAGTGAAGCTACCAGAGGGAGTTGAGATGGTTATGCCGGGGGACAACGTGGAGTTGGAAGTAGAGCTGATAGCTCCTGTGGCTATGGAGGAAGGATTGAGGTTTGCAATAAGGGAAGGAGGAAGGACAGTAGGGGCTGGTGTCGTTACCAAAATACTGGATTGAGGAGTAACTGGTTATGGAACAGGACAAGATAAGGATAAGGCTTAGGGCATACGATCATAAACTCCTAGACGAATCGGTTAAAAAGATCATAGAGACCGTCAAGAGGACCGGAGGTGTTATAAAGGGACCGATACCTATGCCTACCAGGATAAGGAAGTGGTGTGTTCTCAGGTCCCCCCATAAGTTCGAGCAGTCGAGGGAGCACTTCGAGATAAGGGAGCACTCGAGGATACTCGACATCACTAGGGTAACGCCCCAGACGATAGAGGCCCTTATGGAGATAAACCTCCCCGCAGGCGTGGACGTAGAGGTGAAGATGAGAGGTTGATGAGATGGGTGTAGGAGTGATAGGAAGAAAGGTCGGAATGACTAGGGTTTTTGCCAAGGACGGAACGGCCGTACCCGTGACCGTAATACAGGTTCCTGCAAACTACGTGGTTCAGGTGAAGACCCCGGAAAAGGACGGCTACTCCGCGATCCAGGTGGGGGCTGTTGAGGCCAAGGAAAAGCATCTAACCAAGCCTCTGATGGGGCACTTCAACAAGAGGGGTGTAAAGCTCCTCAGATACCTCAAAGAATTCAGGGTGGAAAACCCCCAGGACTTCCAGGAAGGTCAGGAGATCAAGATAGAGGAGATCTTCAAGCCCGGTGATCTTGTGGACGTTGTTGGAACCTCCAAGGGAAGAGGTTTCGCCGGAGCTATGAAGAGATGGGATTTTGGGGGCTTTCCCAAATCCCACGGACACAGGTACCACAGGGCTGTAGGAGCCATAGGAAACAGGACCGATCCCGGTAGGGTATGGAAGGGCAAGAAGATGCCCGGACACTGGGGCGCGGAAAAGATAAGGGTCCAGGCTATCCTCGTTGTAGACGTGATCCCCGAGGAAGGTCTCCTGCTCGTTAAAGGTTCCGTTCCAGGACCCAACAAGGGGATCCTCTACATAGAGCAGTCGAGGATAGCGGGAAGGAAGAAGCAGCAGCTCAAGATCAACAGGCTTAAGTCCTTGGTGGAGAGCGTCAAGGAGCTTACGGGAGCTGAGGCATGAAGATAGGAAGGGTAGAGGTAAAGGACGAGGTCTTCAACGTTAAGGTAAAGAAGCACGTTCTGTGGGAGGTGGTAAAGTGGCAGCTCGCCTCCAGGAGGCAGGGGACCCACTCCACCAAGACGAGGGGTGAGGTCGCCTACAGTGGAAGGAAGATCCTCCCCCAGAAGGGAACCGGACACGCCAGACACGGAGACAGGGGAGCGAACATACTCGTGGGAGGTGGCGTGGCCCACGGACCGAAGCCAAGGGATTACTCCTACACTCTTCCCAAAAAGGTCAGAAAGCTGGGCCTCAAGATGGCCCTCTCGGACAAGGCCCAGAACAAGAACATCGTTATAGTGGACAAGATAGACCTCGGAGACACCCCAAAAACCAAGAAGGCCCTCGAGTTTCTAAAGAGCAAGAAGCTGGACGACCATAAGGTTCTGATCGTCCTTCCCTCCAAGGACGAGGTCATCTACAAATCCTTCAGGAACCTTCCAAACGTTAGAGTTCTTACTACCGAAGGCCTCAACGTTTACGACATCCTCTGGAGTGACAAGCTCCTCATTCTCAAGGATGCCTTAGAGGGAATCTACAAGAGGGTGGAAGCATGAGTCAGAGGAGACCTTACGAGATAATCATCAGGCCCGTGATAACGGAGAAGAGCAACAGGCTTATGGAGGACTACGGGAAGTACACCTTCGAGGTCGCCCTCGACGCCTCCAAGACGGAGATAAAGAACGCTATCGAGGAGCTTTTCGGAGTCAAGGTTAAGAAGGTGAACACGATGATAGTCAAGCCAAAGAAGAAGAGAGTACTTGGGAAGTTCAGGCAGTATGGAACCACGAGGAAGTGGAAGAAGGCCATAGTTACCCTCGAGCCGGGTCAGAGCATAGACCTTCTTAACTTTGCAACCTAAGGGAGCGTGAGAGATGGGTGTTAGGAAGCTGAAGCCTGTTACGAACGGAACAAGACACGCGGTCCTCTACGACTTTGCGGAAATAACCAAGAGCGAGCCCGAGAAGTCCCTCGTGATCTGGTGGCACAGGGCCAAGGGAAGGTCCCGCCAGCAGGGGAAGATAACCTCCAGACACAGGGGCGGAGGCCACAAGAAGCTCTACAGGATCATAGACTTCAGGAGGGACAAGAGCCTCGTTCCCGGAAAGGTGGCCGCTATAGAATATGACCCCTTCAGAAGTGCGCGCATAGCCCTAATCCACTATGCGGACGGTGAGAAGAGATACATAATCTGGCCCGAAGGCCTCAAAGTAGGGGACACGGTTATGTCCATAAGCTACGAGGACGCTATGGC
>JALWEK010000151.1 GCA_027014185.1 Aquificaceae bacterium | reverse complement strand
CGACATAATCAGGATCCCGAGGCCCATCCAAAAACCCGTTGCCTGGCTGATTTCAAAGGTAAGAGCTAAAAAGACGAGGCACTACTACGAACTGATGGGAGGGAAGTCTCCTCAAAAAGAACAGACCCTCGAGCAGGCGGGAAAGCTCCAGGAACTCCTGGGGGATAGGTACAGGGTCGTGGTTGCGATGAGGTACTGGCACCCCTTCACAAAAGAGGCCCTCGAAGAGCTGTTCAAAGAGGAGGTAGAGAGGATAATCCTCCTTCCCATGTATCCCCAGTTCAGCACCACAACAACGGGATCCTCCTTCAGGGAGTTCGAGCGGGTTTATAGGAAGGAGAGCTATCCAGAAGTTCCCATTCTTCGGGTAAAGGACTATCACGACCATCCCCTGTACATAAAGGCTATGGTGGAGAACATCAAAGAGAGCCTCGGAAAGTGGGAAGATTACTTTTTCCTCTTCTCCGCCCACAGCCTGCCTCTGTACGTTATAGAGGAAGGGGATCCTTACAAGGAACAGACCGAGAGGACCGTAGAGCTGATAATGGAGCACTTCCCCAACGTTCCCTACCGTCTTGGATACCAGAGCAAGGTAGGGCCTGTAAAGTGGCTCGAACCGATGACGGACAAGCTCATAGGGGAACTCGCTAAAGAGGGAGTCAAGAAGCTCGCGGTAATACCTGTATCTTTTGTCTCCGAACACTCGGAGACCCTCTACGAGCTCGACGTCCAGTACGGAAGTCTTGCCAGAAGCCTGGGGATAGAGGATTACAGGAGGATACCTACCCTCAGAACCCACCCTACATTTATGGAGGCCTTAAGGGAGATCGTTCTATCGCTGGAGAGGGAGCATGCAGCCCGTTAAGCCGCGTCTGGTGGTGAGCGCCTGTCTGCTTGGCGAGAGGGTCAGGTACGATGGGGGATCGGCTGAAGATGAGTTCGTTTTGGAGCTCTCAAGGAAGTGTGAGGTTATCCCGGTCTGCCCTGAGGTCTCCATAGGCCTCGGCGTGCCCCGGGACAGGATAGTAGTTTACATAGAGGAGAGCAAACCCAGACTCACGCAACCCTCAACCTCCTTGGATTTAACTGAGCGAATGGAAAGCTTCTCCGAAAACTTCCTTAGCTCACTGCCCCAGGTGGACGGCTTTGTGCTGAAGAGCAAGTCTCCATCCTGCGGGGTCTCGAGAACGAAAACCTACAGGGATCCCGAGGGTAAGATGTACAGAGGCCTCGGGAAGGGTCTCTTCGCCCTCGAGGTCTTAAAACGCTACCCCCACTACCCGGTCGAGGACGAGATAAGGCTCAGGGACAAAAGGAGGAGGCTCCTTTTCCTAGCTAAGGTATATTTCCTGTACTCGCTCAGGGTGAATTCTGACAGACTCGGACCGCTCCTCGAAACCCTTAAACTCTGGAGCCCGATAAGGTACAGGAGGATAACCAGGTTGCTCGAGAGAAGAAACCTGGAAGGGGTTAGGAAAGCAGTTCTCGTGGCTTTAGAGAACCTGCCGACAGGGACTTTAAGGGAGATCTATCTTAAGCTTTCAGGAAGTTCCTGATCCTCTCTATGCCTTCCCTTAAAAGGTTCTCCTCTTTGGTGTAGGCGAACCTCACGTACTCCCCAGTCCTGTTTTTCCCAAAGTCCACTCCCGGCGTTACGGCTACCCCGGCCTCTCTAAGAAGATCAAGGGAGAACTTGTAGGAGTCTTCCGAGTATCTGGATATGTTCGCCCATATGTAGAATGCCCCTTTCGGGGGGGCGTCAATATCGAATATATCCTTTAGGCCCTCGTACAGGACCTTCCTCCTCCTGTTGAAGGTTTCCCTTACCTTCTCCAGGTAATCGTAATCGAAGGCCCCCAGGGCGGCATACTGGCTGAGTGTGGGGGCGGATATGAATACGTTCTGGATGACTATCTCCGCGCTTCTCACAAGGTCCTCCGGGAGCACCATCCAGCCTATCCTGAAACCCGGCATACAGAAGTACTTGGAGAAGCCGTTTATGACTATCGCCCTATCTGAGAACTCCAGGGCGGTTCGCTCTTTGCCATCGTAAACTAGGCCGTGGTAGATCTCGTCGGATATAAGATACACTCCCTCCCTCTCGGAGTAATCTGCCAGCTCTTTCAGGGTCTTCTCAGAGTACAGCGTGCCTGTCGGGTTGGAGGGCGAGGATATGTGTATGGCCTTTATGTGCCTCCCCTTTAGCATCTCAGGCCTAACCTCGTAATCTGTATCCTTGGAGATCGGGATGAACTCAGGCTCGATGTCGAGCAGATGGGCGAAGTTTTTGTAGCACGGGTAGGAAGGGTCTGCAAGGGCTATCCTGTCTCCGGAGTTAAGGGTTATGGCGTACGCCACGAGGAAAGCACCGGACGTGCCGGTGGTTATCGCCACCCTCTCGGGGGAGACGTTCACACCGTACCTCTTCCAGTAAAATTCGGCTACCTTCTCCCTAAGCTCCGTGAGACCGAGGGAGGGTGTATAGAAGTACTTCCTGTCCCTTACAGCTCTCTCAAGGGCCTCTATCACCTTCGGTGATGGGTCGAGGTCGGGTTCCCCTATCTCAAGATGAATTACGTCCTTGTACTTCTGGGCTTCGGCGAGAATATCCATGACTATAAAGGGGCTGAGCTTATCTCTTCTGTGCACTCTTCTTCCTCCAGCTCATTATTATCTCCGTTACCTTGGCTGCCTTCTTGGGGTCCATAGCGGCCAGTATCTGACCAGCCTGACGTTCTTTTAGCCTTATCAGTATCTCGGCAGCTATACGCGGCTTGACCTCGTTAAGTATGGCTCCGGCCTCGTCCGAGGGGGTCTTGCTAACTATCTTTATCAGCTTCCTTACCTCCTTCTCCTCCTCCTCGGTGAGGGGCCTTCTTCTCAGGGCCTCGAGCTTCTTCCTCTCCTCTATCAACTTCCTGAGCTTTTCGTCTATAACCCGTTCCACCTCCTTCAGTCTCTCGCCCTCCTTCTTAGCCTCCTCCTCGCTGAGCTTCTTCTGCACCGCACTCTCGGCATAAACAGTAAGGGAGAGGAGAAGGATTATCTTCAGCCCTTTCTTGATCAGATGGATGAAGCCCAGCTGTAGGAAATCCCTCTTAAGAGACCTTGCGTAGTCCTCGTAGCTCAGCTTATCCTTGAGTATCTTTACAGCCCTCTCTTCCCTCTTTAAATCTTTTAAACTCTCCGCCTCCTCCTCCCTGAGCTTCTCCAGTTCTCTTATCTTCTCTTCTATCTCCTGTATGCGACTCACAAAGGCCCGCTGCTTGAATATTAGCCCGAGGGCGTTCCTGGACTCTGTTATCGCTCTCTTGCAGGCTTCGAGCTCTTCTTCGTACCTCCTCTTCTCCCTTAAGAGCCTCTCGATCTCCTCCTCTATCTCCTTCAGCCTCCTCGCTCTTTCTCTCTCCTCTATCTTCTTTACCCTGAGTATCTTCTTGAGGTTCATCCTATCCTCTCCATTATCCTCTCGAGATCCTCCTTAGTGTTCATGTTCATAAGCGAGCTGAGATCAGGATCGACCCTCCTCAGGTCCTCCTCGTTCACAACCTTGTACTTGATCTGTTCGAGAAAGCCCACTAAACTTCTCTTCCCCAGCTTCATGTAATCTTCAAGGGCGGGCAGCAAGGAGCGAGAGTATATGCCTATCAGTGGATGGAGTTTCCCATCGGAGTACAGGACGGTTGCCGGCTCTTCGTACTCTTCTATCAGGAGTTTGAGCACCTCAGGTTTTATAAGCGGCAGGTCCCCACTCAGGATCATGATTCTATCTTCCGGGCTCATCTGGAGCGCCGTGTATAGACCTACTATCGGAGCCTGGTCGGGGAGGACGTCCTCAACAACCTCGACGCCCAGATCCCTGAACTTCTTCCTATCCTTCGCCACCACGTATATCTTCGAACAGACCTCCCTTGCGGATCCTATCACGCGCTCTATCGTCTTGATGCCCCTTATCTTAAAGAGCAGCTTGTCCTCTCCGAACCTCCTGCTCTGACCCCCGGCGAGGATGAAGCACTCCATCACTCTTTAATATATAGGAGTGCCCCGTTCTCGAGTTTGACCACCTTGGTCTTTCTGTGGAGGATCTTTACCTGCTCTCCCTCATCAGACCTTATTATCAGCTTGGGGGCGAACTCCGGGGCTGCGCTTTCCGCCTTCACTACCTTGGCTCTCACTCTCGGTTTTGGCTGGAGGGCTCTCCCGCGGCTCGCAACCATCCTATTCTTAACAATGGTTTTTGTGCGTTCTCTGCTAATCCTTTTCGCAGGCCTGCCGGCCTTGGCGGTTCTAACCTTGGGCCTTTTAACCTCAACGCTCTGGACCTTTTTAACCTTGCCCTTGCTGGCCTCTACATGTTTCCTCTCGCTTTTGGTTTTCTTGCTAACTTTAGCTACCTTTACCCCGGTTGTCTTCTTACCGACTTCACTCCTAACCGCTTCTGTCTTTTTCTTGTCCACCTTCGCCAGCTTGATCTTTTTATGGACCTTGGTTCTGTTGGCTGGCTTTGTCTTGGCTTTAACTACACTGACCTTTACTTCCCTGGTGTGTTGGTCCGCTCTCTTTTTTACCTGTTTTGCGTAAACGTTGGAGGAGGTAGCTTTTGGAACGTACACGTAAACACCAGCGGGTATGAACCTCCCCCTTATATGGGGGTTCAGATCTCTGAAGGTGCTCTCTCTGAGGCCAGCTTTTCTTACGAACTCTTTTACTGTGTATCTCCTATCCGCAACCTTCCTGTCCACGAAGAGATTGTTCACATCAACTTTCAAGCCGTACTTCTCGGGAGATCTGGCTATTAGGAGGGTGGCGAAGAACATGGGAACGTACTTCCTCGTCTGCTCCGGCAGGGCCCACTTTGTCTTCCAGAAATCGCCGCTCCCGGTCCTCCTCTGAACACAGCCCTCACCGCAGTTGTAGGCGGCCAGGACGAGCTCCCAGCTTCCGAACCTTTCGTGAAGCTCCTTAAGATACCTAGCGGCTGCGTGCGTGGACTTTATCAGGTCGAACCTCTCGTCCACGTTCTTATCGACCCTCAGACCAAAGCGCCTCGCCGTCTGGGGCATGAGCTGCCATATCCCTGCCGCTCCGGAGGGCGAAACGGCGAAGGGATTAAAGCCGCTCTCGACCAGCGGAAGCAGGGCGAGCTCCTCGGGGAGCCCGTACTCTTTTAGAATGGGCTTTATATAGGGAGCGTACAGGTTTGCCCTCTTCAGGGCTATCCTGAGACTTCTCCTGTCCCTCAGGTACAACCTGAGAAACTTCTCTATCTCCTTCCTTTCCGGGATGTCTATGCCGAACTTCTCAGCCTCCTTGCTTATGAAACTCCTCTCCTCCGAGCTGAGCGATAGGCTTCCCCTCTTTACTACAACCACCCCCTCCTTGGACCTGTGAAAGGCAACCTTTTTGACTGTGGGTGTGCAGCCGAAGAGAATTATCCCTCCCAGGAGTAAGGCAATTAAACGCATTTTCAATAATTATAAGTTTCGGAGCTCTCCTCAGAGTTTATAATTTTAGTTGCGATGAACAACAGAAAGCTTATGGAAGAAGCCCTAGAAGTTCTGCCTGGAGGGGTGAACAGCCCCGTTCGTGCCTTCAAAGCTGTGGGAGGCAGCCCCATAGCACTCGTGAAGGGTCGAGGTTGCAGGGTCTGGGACGCCGACGGGAACGAGTACATAGACTTCCTCGCCTCCTGGGGACCGCTTATCTTAGGCCACGCCCATCCCAAGGTGGTCAAGGCTGTGAGGGATGAGGTTGAGAAGGGGCTTTCCTTCGGTCTTACGAACCCCCACGAGGTCAGGCTAGCCCATCTGGTGGTGGAGATGGTTCCCTCGGTCGAGAAGGTCAGGTTCGTTAATTCGGGAACCGAGGCCACCATGTCGGCCGTGAGACTCGCTAGAGGGGTAACAGGTAAGAGGTACGTCCTCAAGTTCGACGGATGCTACCACGGCCACTACGACAGCCTGCTGGTGAGTGCCGGCTCAGGCGTGGCCACATTTGGAATACCGGGAACGCCAGGCATTCCTGAGGAGATAGCAGAGCTCACCCTGGTGGTACCCTTCAACGATGAGGGTGCTGTAAAGGAGGCCTTCGAACGCTACGGAGAGGATATAGCGTGCGTTATAGTGGAGCCCGTGGCGGGGAACATGGGTGTTGTACCCCCAAAAGAGGGTTTCCTGAAGTTCCTGAGGGAGATAACCCAAAAGAACGGCTCCCTTCTGATATTCGACGAGGTTATTACGGGCTTCAGGCTCTCCAAGGGAGGTGCCCAGGAGCTCTTCGGTATAGAGCCGGACATAACGTGCCTTGGGAAGATCCTGGGTGGAGGTATGCCGGTGGGGGCATACGGAGGTAGAAGGGAGATAATGTCCCAGGTCGCTCCGGAGGGCCCTGTTTACCAGGCCGGGACCCTCTCAGGAAATCCGGTGGCTATGGTCTGCGGTGTAGAGACCCTTAAAGAGCTCAGAGACAAGGAGCCCTACCCTCAACTTGAAGCCAGGATGAAACAGCTATCTGAAGGTGTAGGAAAAATACTCGGTGACAAGGGTATCCCCCACAGGATAAACGTAGTAGGCTCTATGATGACCGTCTTCTTCACGGACAGGGAGGTCTTCGACTTCGAAAGCGCCAAGAGTTCTGACACTGAGCTCTTCGGGAGGTTCTTTAGAAAGCTCCTTGAGAAAGGCGTTCTGATACCCCCTTCCCAGTTCGAGGCTTGGTTCGTTGGAACCGCCCACGAGGAGAAACACATAGAGGAGGCCTTGGAGAGGATCTCCGAGGCGGTTAAAGACCTCTGATGAGGAAGACCATAATATACGGGACGCTCATCCTTGTTGTTGTGATCGGCCTCAGCTTCTCTTACATAATCTTCAAGACCTTCACCAAGGAGACCTTTCAGGTTCTGATGGGTTTGAAAAGACGTTACCTGTTGCTCTCTCTCCTCTTCCTCTTTCTGTACCACACCTTCGACAACCTCAGACTATTTATACTGTCGAGGGCTGTGAACCTTAGGTACTCATTCCTGTACGGCTACATAATGTCCTTTGTAAACACCTTCGGGGCAACGGTAACGCCGGCCCACGTGGGAGGTGAACTGATAGCCGTGTATATGCTCATGAGAAAGGGGGGGAGCATACACAAGGTGATGAGCGTTGTCACCATGAAGACCATATCGGGGCTCGCCTTCTTCATCCTGGGTTTTCCCATCCTCGTGTGGCACTTCAAAGAAAGACCAGAGCAGATACTTCCCGTCCTTCAGATACTCTTGGGGGTCAGCTTAATCTTCGGGGCAGTGTACCTGGGGGTGAACTTCCTGCTCAAGAAAAACAGGGAGAGACCTTCGGTCAAGAGATTGATGGAGGGGCTTAGGAAGTACGTGAACTACCTGAAGATCTATGGCTACAAGAGGAAGAAGTACTTTGCCCTCTCAGTTCTCTCGAGCGTTGCCCTCTACATATCGTTCTTGCTGATAGCGCCCGCCCTCGTTCGGGCCTTCGGAAAGGAGGGGGACTTTCTGGAGCTCTTTCTCGCCCAGGTGAGCCTGTTGTATGCGATCTTTATAAGCCCAACGCCGGGTGGTAGCGGGGTGGGTGAGCTGGGAGGTCTCGCGGTCTTTGCAGGTTTCTTTGAACCCTTTGAGCTCGGAGTTTTCGTCATACTCTGGAGGTTGGTCAGCCAGTACCTGAGCGCCCTCGTAGGAGGTTTCCTCTTCACGCTATGCTTGATAAAGGACTTAAGAAGATAGCTCTGTCCCTGCTTGGGGCACTGCTCTTTTACCTTGCCTTCTCCAAGCTGAGTCTCTGGTTTCTGCTTCCTTTTTTCCTCTTCCTGCTTGCAAGTGTCCGGGACCTCAGGTTCTGGCTACTTACAGGTTTCCTCTCCTTCTTCCTCTCCCTCTTCTGGATCAGGATAGCGATGATAGATTACGGAGGTGTATTCCCTCCCGTGGCGTACATGCTGATAGTGCTCCTATCTTTATTCCTGTCCCTCTACCAGTTCGGCCTCACCTACCTGCTCTGGAAACTCATAAGGTTCAACCTCACCCTCCTTCCCTTCCTCTGGACAGGGGTAGAGTTGATCCGCTCCAACGTACCCTACGGTGGGTTTCCCTGGCTCCTGACGGGCGAGATCCTCGTGGACTTTTCCCTTTTGAAGAACTACCTCGCCGTAGGGGGTGTTTACTTGGGTTCTCTCGTCCTCTGGACGCTATCTATGGCTCCTTTCCTTGTTAGGGAGAAAAAGGGGGCGACGGTCCTTGCCGTTGTTTTGCTCCTGCCGCTGCTTTTCGAAGTTAGGGAGGTAAAGAGGCCCAGAGGCCTTAGGGTGGCGGTGGTACAACCTAACGTCGAGGAGAGCATAAAGCTGGATGAGGAGAAATTCTACCGATACCTCCCTACCTACTGGAAGCTGATGGACGAGGTTTTGAGCAAAGAGCCGGATATAGTGTTCCTTCCAGAATCTGCGTTCCCCTTTACGGGAGGGGAACTCCACTCGGAGGGCAAAAAGCTCCTGGAATACTCTTACAGGGCTACGATCGTTACCGGGATAATAGACGTCAGGTACTCGGGCAGGTGGGAGCCTTACAACTCCGTTTTCGTAATAAGGGACGGTAAGGTGGTGGACTTCTACGACAAGGTTAGACTCCTGCCCTTCGGTGAGTACGTTCCCTTCCCCTTCGGCTTTGTGAAGGAGGTCTTCGGTGCTATAGCGGGAATAGATTACGTTTCGGGAAACGACCCTAGGTGCTTGAAGGCCGAAGGCCTCAGGATAGGGACACCAATATGCTTTGAGGTTTCCTACTTCGGTCTTGTGAACAGGCTCGCCAGGTGTTCGGACCTCATAGCGGTCCTTACAAACGACGGATGGTTCAGGGACTCGGACGGGACATTTCAGCATCTAAGACACGCACGGGTCAGGGCGGTGGAGACTGGTAGGTTTATCTTATGGGTGAACAACACGGGGCCTTCCGCCGTTATATCTCCGGACGGAGAGATACTAAAGGAGATCCCTTACGGTGAGACAGGGTACATAGTCTTCGACTTTTAGGAGTACAGCCTAGAACAACTCTCCACACCCTCCACCGCCTTTATCGATCTTATAACCTCGTTAAGATGCTTTTTGTTGGTCACGTCTATGGTAAAGTCCATCACCGCGCTTCCATCCCCCGTACTTTTCGAGACAGACTCCCTTATGTTTGATCCGCTCTCCGCTATGCTTCTGGTTATGTCCGCCAGTATCCCCAACCTGTCCCTCACCCTGACCCTTATCCTGGTCTTGAACTTTCCCTCAGGCTTGAGCCTCGCCCTGAGAACCTTCTCGGGGAAGTTTTCCATCATGTAGGCCAGGTT
>JALWEK010000150.1 GCA_027014185.1 Aquificaceae bacterium | reverse complement strand
CTCCAGCCTACCTTTCAGTTCTACCATCGTTATCTTAATTTATTTCAGATGAGAAGTGTTCGCAATTAATCCACTACCCGGTAGCCCCACTCCTCCACAGCCTTCTTAAGCTCATCGAGGGGAACGTCCTCGTCGAGCTCCACCCTCGCCTTTCCCTCTTCTAAGGAAACCTCGACCTTGGACACGCCCCCCAGGGAGGAGAGGGCGTTGGTGACGGTTCGAACGCAGTGTTGACAGGTCATACCTTGGATCTTAAGCTCTATCTCCTTCATAGACTTTATTATAAACCCTCAGGCTTCCCCTATGTCCTCCCTCTCAATCTCTATATCCTCGGTCAGGATGGGCTCGAACCCGTACGAGGGCATGAAGGTTCCGGACTCCCTCTCGACCTCCTCGGCACACTTGGCGCAGTACCTCGTCCAAGGTATAGCACAGAGTCTTTCGAAGTTTATCTCTACCCCACAGTTCTCGCACACGCCGTACGTTCCGTTTTCTATCTTCTTAAGGGCGTAGTCTATCTCCTTTAGGGTGTTGATTTCTATCTGGGACAGGTTGTCGAGGAGCTCCTCGGTGTAGGTCATTTGACCTATATCCTCCCAATCTCTGGGCTCTTTAGATTCCTCTTCGAGCCTCTGCTGGGTTTCTTCCTTGGCGAGGTACCTTTCGAGGATCTTCGCCTTCTCTTCAAGAAGTCTCTTTTTGCATTCTTCGAGCTTTTCTTTTTCCATAACCTCCTCCTTATTCTAATGTTGAAAGTATAATATTATAGTTACCAAACGTAGTTTGTCATGTTAAAAAAGATATTGATAGCTCTGTCTATTTTTTTCGGTATATCCGGCGCCATCCTGATAATCTACCTGGTAGCCCTGTACTCAACTCTTCCCGACGTTAAGCTGCTGGAGGGGTGGACTCCACCCCAGGCGTCGGTGGTTTACGATTACAGGGACAGGTACTACGGGGATATAGGGGTTCAGAAGAGGTACTACGTGAGTATAGACAGGATACCCAAGAAGGTCATATACGCCTTTGTCGCTGCCGAGGACAGGAACTTCTTCGGACACTTCGGTGTGGACATAGGGGCGATAATCAGAGCCATGATAGCCAACTTTAAGGCCGGGAGGGTGGTCCAAGGTGGTAGCACGATAACTCAGCAGCTCGCCAAGAACCTATTTCTCACCAGGGAGCGGACTCTTGGAAGGAAGATAAAGGAGGCCCTCCTTGCCATAAAGATAGAGAGGACCTTTGACAAGATGAAAATACTGGAGCTCTACCTCAATCAGATATACCTAGGGAACGGCGCCTACGGGGTGGAGGCTGCTGCTAGGGTTTACTTCGGAAAGCACGTTGAGGATCTCACTTTAGAGGAGGCGGCCCTACTTGCAGGCCTTCCCAAGGCACCATCTAAGTTCAACCCCTTCGTCAATCCTGAGCTGGCTAAAACCAGAAGGAACTACGTTCTCAGACGCATGCTCGAGGAAGGGTACATAACCCAGGAGGAGTACGAGACGGCTATAAACAAGCCTATCGTCGTGAGCAGAGACAGCAAGTACAGGATGTCCGACTACGTCCTCGACATGATAAAGGAGTATCTGGCAGAAAGGTACGGGGATATAGCCCTACAGGGTGGACTGAAGATATACACAACCCTCGACAGGGATCTTCAGGCCCTAGCGGTCAGGTCCCTTAAGAAAGGTCTCCAGAGACTGGCCAGGATAAGCGGCATACCTTTTCTTCCAGAAAGCGAGAAGGACATGGAGAGGTACTACGAGGCCCAGAGCACGTCCCCCGTAGATGGTAAGGTTTACGTTGGGAAGATAGAGGAGGTAAAGGACGGGAGGGCAAAGGTCCTGCTGGGGAGCAGGAGCTTCACCATAGATCTGAAAGGCCTGAACCTTGAGGGTAGGGAGTACGCTTTCATCAAGCTGCACCAGGATCTCGAGGGATGGTCTGCCGAGATAGTTCCGGATCTCGAGGGTGCCCTTGTGAGTCTCGACGTTCACACGGGAGCGGTAAGGGCGATAGTGGGAGGACGTTCTTACACGTACAGCTCTTTCAACAGGGCTCTCAAGGCCAGAAGACAGCCGGGATCTGCTATAAAGCCTGTCATATATATGGCAGCACTTCTGAAGGGAGAAACCCAGATATCCTCGATAGACGCGAGGCCGAGAACCTTCTACGACCCGGCTACGGGTCAAGAGTGGACACCAAAGAATTACGGCGACGAGGAGTACACGGTTGTTACCCTGAGGGAGGCTCTCGCCAAGAGCATAAACACCGCAACGGTTAATCTGCTGGACAAGCTGGGATTCGAGGTCGTCCTCAGCGTGGGGGATAAGGTAGGTCTCAGAAACTTAAAGCCCTATTACTCCCTTGCCCTCGGTACGGTGGAGGTAACGCCGATACAGCTAACCTCAGCTTACCAGGTCTTCGCTAACCTCGGGAGAAGGTGTAAGCCCTTCTTCATAAGGAAGGTGGTGGACAGAAACGGAGAGGTCATAGAGGAGAACTCGCCCCAGTGCGAGGATGTCCTGCCCCCACAGGAGACAAGGGTTCTGGTCGATATGCTTAGGGCGGTGATACTCGAAGGAACCGGAAGGGCGGCCAGGGACCTTCCCAGGATAGTGGCTGGCAAGACGGGAACCACCGATGAGTACATGGACGCCTGGTTTATAGGGTTCTCGCCCTACATAGTGGCAGGTGTGTGGGTGGGTTACGACATAAAGCAGACCTTGGGACCCGGAATGTCCGGTGCGAGGGCAGCCCTACCTATATGGAAGGACTTCATGGCAGTGGCAGCGGCAAAGTACCCCAACGACGACTTCCCTCTTCCCGAGGGGACTATAGTTGTTCCGATAAATCCAAAGGATTACGTTATAGCGGACGAGACGTGTCCGGGCGTGAATATGGTCTTCGTGGAGGGAACCCAGCCGAGGCTCACCTGCTCTGACCTTAGAAACATCATCAGTCCTTAGGGACCTTGGCCAGAAGCATAGGTATGTCCAGATGGTGGATCAGGAATGAGGTAACGCTCCCCAGGAACAGCTCCTTGAACCTTCCCTTTCCGTAAGCCCCCAGGAACAGCATATCCATCCCTTCTTCCCTCACTACCTGGATTACCCTCTCCTCAGGAAAGCCCGTTGTGGCTATAAACTCATGGTCTTCCCCGAGTATCTCTCTCACCTCCTCGCTTATCTCCTTCGCACTTCCCTCCTCTTCCTCAACGTGTATAACCTTCACGCTGTATCCGAAAACCTCTCTGAAGGATCTGCATATCCTCAAGGCCAGCTTCGCGTTTTCGCTACCATCGTAAGCGGCAAGAACCTTCTTTATATCCCTCTCCTCCTGGGGAACCATTAGTACAGGGGACCTGGAGTGCCTAGCCACCTTTTCAGAGTTAGAGCCCACGAGGATACCCCTTATAGGCTTCCTCCCAACCTTTCCGATCACTATCAGGTCCTCGGGGTCGGCCTGCCCGGCTATCTCCTTGTAGGGAACCCCTATCGTCTGGACTACCGACACCTTGGCCCCGAACTCCCTTCCCAGAGCCGAGAACTCTGTCAGGACTGCGTCGCCCTGTTTTTCAAGGAATTCCTTTATCTTGGCAGAAATTCCCTCGTAATAGGTAAAACCCAGAACGCCCGCAAGGTCGGCGAGGAAGCTCTCCTCAAGGAGCCTCACATCGAGCACGTACACACCCACAACGGGGATGTCGTAGAAGTTCCCCAACCGGAAGGCTAACCTGGAAGCGTTCAGTGAAGCGGGGGACCCGTCCACCCCCACGACTATTCTCTTAAACATCCAGGTTCCTCACCTCTTTCGCGTAGGTCTCTATGAACTCCCTCCGGGGCTCAACCTGCTCTCCCATGAGTATAGTGAATATCCTGTCCGCCTCCACAGCGTCTTCTATCTTTATCTTCACCAGCCTCCTAGTTTTGGGATCCATAGTCGTCTCCCAGAGCTGCTCGGGGTTCATCTCTCCCAGACCCTTGTACCTCTGAACCTCTATGCCCTGCTTTACCAGGTCCATCGTGTTATCGTAAACGTCTTTCAGGGATTCGACCCTCCTGCGCCTGGACTCGTACCCTACCTCCACGGGAAAGTGCAGATGAACACCCTCCAGTACCTGCTTGTAGGAGAGCGAGGAGAGAAAGTCAGCGTCCACGATTATCTTTGCGCCGAGCCTATCGTCCATGAGAACGATGTCGTAAGCTCCCTCGAAGTCATCGTATCTAGTGTCTATCCTGTAGTCGGGAAGCTCCCTGCTCATGATCTCTACGATCTCCTTAACCCTGTTCGCACTCCGGAGGTCCTCCTCCACAACCCTGTGCTTGAGGAGGAAGTTGACCACATCCTCACCCTTGTTCTTCACAAGGGCTTTGTAACTCTCCTCGTACTCTTTCAGAACTTTCAAAAGCTTCAGAAGCTCCTCCCCCCTGTACTCCATGCCCACCGAGTCCTTTATATAGCCTCCCTCCTCGAGGAGCTTAAAGAGGAAGTTCTCAAGTTCCCTGTCGTCCTTGACGTACATCTCCTTCCTTCCCTTCTTAACCTTGTAGAGAGGCGGCAGGGCTATGTAAACGTACCCGTTCTCGATGAGCTGGGGCATGAACCTGTAGAAGAAGGTAAGCAGCAGAGTCCTTATGTGGGAGCCGTCCACGTCCGCGTCCGTCATCAAGATTATCCTGTGGTACCTGAGCTTGGATAGGTCCACATCCTCCCCTATACCGCACCCTAAGGCGCTCACTATCGCCTTGACCTCTTCGTTGGCGAGGACCTTGTCCACACGGGCCTTCTCCACGTTTATTATCTTCCCCCTGAGGGGGAGTATGGCCTGGAACCTCCTGTCCCTGGCTTGCTTGGCCGAACCTCCCGCCGAGTCCCCCTCCACGATGAAAAGCTCGCACTTTTCGGGGTCTTTCTCCGAGCAGTCGGCCAGCTTTCCGGGGAGTATCCCGTCCTCGAGGGGGGACTTCCTCCTGACGAGCTCCTTGGCCTTCTTGGCCGCTTCCCTCGCCAGAGCCGCCTCTATGGCCTTCTCGACTATGAGCTTGAGGATCTCCTTGTTTTTATCGAAGTAATCGGTCAGGTACTCATAGACTATCGAGTCCACTATCGTTTTCACGTTCTGGTTCCCCAGCTTGGTCTTTGTCTGGCCCTCGAACTGGGGTTCCGGGACCTTGCAGGAGATAACAGCCACGAGGCCCTCCCTTATATCCTCCCCAGAGAACATAGTCTTCAGTTCTTTCGATAGCTTGAGGCCTTCGGAGAGGCGCATGACGGCCTTCGTGAGCCCGCTTCGGAAGCCCGTAACGTGGGTCCCGCCCTCTATGGTCTTTACGTTGTTTACGAAGCTGTCTATGACTTCCTTGTAATCCCTCACGTACCTGAAGGCTATGTCCACTATAACCCCTTCCCTCTCACCCTTTATCCTAATTATGTCCCTAAAGAGGGGCTCCTTCCCCTGGGAGAGGTACTCCACGAGCTCCTCCACTCCCCTCTCGAACCTGTAAACTATCTCTTTGTCCGTTCTCTCATCTTTCAGATAGAAGGTTACCTCAGGGTTAAGATAGGCGAGCTCCCTTATCCTCTTCTCAACTATGTCAAACTTTATCTTCGTGGTCTCGAAAATATCGGGATCTGGCTTGAAGGTTACCCTAGTCCCCCTCTTGGTAGTTTCTCCCACAACCTTGAGGTCATAGACTGGCTCTCCCCTCCTGTACTCCTGTCTGTATATCTTCCCGTCCCTATATACCTCAACAACGAGCCACTCGGAAAGGGCGTTCACCACCGAGGCTCCGACCCCGTGCAAACCCCCAGAGTACGCGTACGCCTTCTTCTCGAACTTTCCTCCCGCCCCGAGCATGGTAAAGACCATCTCCACCGCCGGCCTCCCCGTCTCGGGGTGTATATCTACGGGTATGCCTCTGCCGTCGTCCTCAACGGTGACCGAGCCGTCAGAGTGGATTATCACCGATATATGGCGGGCGTAACCCGCCATCGCTTCGTCCACCGCGTTGTCGAGGATCTCCCAGATAAGATGGTGAAGGCCCCTCTCTCCTATGTCCCCTATGTACATCGCGGGCCTGAGACGTACGTGCTCGAGCCCGCTGACAGCTTTTATATCCTCAGCCTTGTACTCCTCGTTTAATTCGTGGATTTCTTCTGGTTTTTTCATAAGTATATTATAACCTGTAGTAAATGTATCTGCCACAGCTGGGGCATATCTCCACGCTATCCTCCTTTATCAGCTTTGAAAACAAAACATCCGGAACCTTAATCCCACATCCTTCACACACACCCTCCTCAATACACACAACTACCTTGTTTCCAAACCTCTTCTTAGCCTCTTCGTAGAATTTTAAAATCCCTTCTTCTACCTCACTTGCCCTTATTTCCTTCTCTTTCTTCAGGTTTTCTAGCTTTCTAATGGCCGTTTTTTCCTCCAACTCAAGATCGTTAAGCTCCTCTTCTATCTCTTTAATTCTCTTTTCTATCTTGGGTTCTTCCTCTTTGATCTTATCTTCTAATTTTTTCAGCTCCTCCTCGAGTTCGTCGAGCTCGTAGGACTTCTTCAGTATGTTATCCTCGTGCTTGGACTTCTCCCTCAACAGTGTTTTGTACTCTATATCCTTCTTGACCATAGCCATCTTCTTCTCCGTTCTTTCGAGCATCTCCTCCTCCCTCTCTATCTCCTCCCTGAGCTCTTTCCTCTTTGAGAGGAGATATTCCTTCTTTGTTCTTAACTCCTCGAGCTCCTTCTTAAGCCTGGAGAGCTCCTCTTCGAAATCTTTCCTCTCCCTATCTATGTTCTTTAACCTTCTCTCTACACGGTCTATCTCCTCATCTATCTCCTGAAGATCTAATAGGGGCTTTATATCCTCCTTCCTCATAGCTTTATTTTACGTCCGAGTACTCGAGGAGTCTCATCTCGAACACATCGCCCTCTCTTGTCTTCTTGTAAAGGTATATGGGAAGGGATGCGGAAGGAGAAGCGCAGAGCCTGAAGGAGACCTCTCCTTTCTCGACTATCTCAACCATCCTCCCCTTGAGGTTTCCCGCCTTGCACATTTTTACTATCCTGAGCGTGCTGTCGTCGATCTTCTTCCTCCCAAAGCTCCAGTCTATAGACTTTGATGTCAAAACCTTAACGAGGCCCCTCGATAGGATGGTTCTTCCCAGGGGAACGAGCCAGGGGTAATCGAAGTACATCCTCATAAGGACGAAGCCCGAGAGTTCGTACGCGTCTTTAACCCTTGCAGAAACAGATCCGCTCCACCTCTTGTAAGCTCCCCTTATGGAAACCTTAAAGGAGGGTCCTTCTTTCCTGACGGTCATCTCGTAACCACCGGAGGCAGGCTTTCCCCTGAAGGTTTCCCTGTACTCGTAGATGTACCTCTCGTATAGCTTAAACTTGTATGGCTCCCATAGGAAGGGTTGGGATAAGGCTATGACACTCGTAAGCGTTATCAATCTTATAGCTTTCATCTGGTGGGCGCGGGAGGACTCGAACCCCCAACCGGGCGGTTATGAGCCGCCCGCTCTGCCAATTGAGCTACGCGCCCTGCAAGTGTAATATTATAGATCTTCCGGAATTAAGAGGCAACCTCCTCTTTAACCCCAAATATCTCCCTGTAAAGCTCCGAGTCTATCCTCCTTACCCTGTGCCTCTCTTTGGGTACCTCTTCTACCTCGACGAAGTAGAGGCAGTTAGTTACGCACTTGGAGACGCAGGAGGGAAGGAGACCCTTTTCAACTCTCTTGTAGCAGTAATCACACTTCTCAACCTTCATGGTGGCTGGGTTGAAGGAAATGGCTCCGTAGGGGCAGGCTATTATGCATGCCTTACAACCTATGCAGAGGAGCTCCTCTACATAGACAATCCCGTCCTTTTCCCTCTTCCTCATCGCCGAGGTTGGGCAGGCCATAACGCAGGGGGCAGGGTCACAGTGAAAGCAGTTCATGGGGAGGAAGAAGGCGTCCGGCTCTTCGTAGAAACCCTCTACTCTGAACACCTTCATGGGTCTTATGCCGAACTTCTCAAGGCCCTTCTCCTGAACGCAGGCTACCTCGCACGAGAGACAGCCTATGCACCTGTCAAGGTCTATGAGCATCACAGGCCTTTTCATCTCGCGATCAACCTGTCTATGAGTATGAGGATGAATATAAGGATCATGGGGGATATGTCTATGCCACCCATGTGAGGTAGAACCTGTCTTATGGGTCTGAGCATAGGCTCTACTATTCTGTCAAGAAGCTCGTAAAGCTTGCTCTCCCTTATCTGAGGGATCCAGGAGCCCAGGGCGTGGATAAAGATAAGGATTATAAGAAGCTCTATGAGAATGTGAAGGAGCTTGGGGAGCATCACTCAACCCATTCTATTATCGCGAGCTCCGCCCCATCTCCTTTTCTGCGGTTGGGAAGCTTTACTATCCTCGTGTAACCCCCGTTCCTTCCCTCAAAACGGGGGGCTATATCTTCGAAGAGCTTCTTAACCACGTGCCTGTCCGGCAGGAGCTCCAGGGCCCTCCTCCTGGAGGCGAGATCCCCCTTTTTGCCGAGGGTAACCAGCTTCTCCACGAAGCTCCTCAGGGCCTTAGCCCTCTCAACGGTCGTCTCTATCCTCTCTTCAAGGATCAGAGCCCTCGCAAGGCTCCTGTAGAGGGCGAGCCTCTGTTCTTTGGTCCTGTCAAACTTCTTTTTCTTTACCTTGTGCCTCATCTCTCCTCACCTCTTGCTCTCTATGTTAAGTCCGAGCTGAAGTCCCATCTGCTTGAGGGCCTCCTTTATCTCCGCAAGGGCCTTCCTACCTATGTTCTTGGTGCTCTTTAGTTCCTCCTCGGTCATCTGGACGAGGTCTCCTATGGTTGTTATTCCCATACGCTTGAGTGAGTTTAGGGCCCTCTGGGATATGTCGAGCTCCTCTATAGAGAGGGTGAGCTTCTCGGAAAGCTCATCAACGGGTATGGGCTCCTCGAGGGTGGGAACCTCGTAGGATATGTGCTCGAGCAGGGCCAAGTGTCTCTTTAGTATATCTACAGCTTCGCTTACAACTTCCTCTGGAGATTTGGTCCCGTCGGTGAGGATCTCCATCGTGAGCTTCTCGTAGTCCGTCTTCTCTCCAACCCTCGTCTGCTCTATCTTGTAGCTCACGAGCTTGACAGGTGAGAAGTCTGCATCGAGGAGTATCCATCCGGTCTCGCCTATCGCCTCCATCTCCTCCGCAAGGACGTAGCCCTTACCCCTCTCTATCTTTATCTCCGCGTTGAACTCAACCTCCGGATCGGTTATCGTAGCTATGACCTTGTCGGGGTTGGCTATCTCAACGTTTGGAGGCAGAGCTATGTCGGAGGCTTTAACCTCTCCCTCAC
>JALWEK010000149.1:7671-9386 GCA_027014185.1 Aquificaceae bacterium | reverse complement strand
TACGGTCGTAGATGAGGCCTACTATCACTACTCGGGGGAGAGCTTCCTCGAGGATGCCCTGGGCCGGGAGGATACGGTTGTTCTGAGAACGCTGTCCAAGATAGGCCTTGCAGGTCTCAGGGTCGGTCTCATGATAGCCAGGGAGGAGGTAGCCTCGGAGATAGACAAGGTCAGGCTTCCCTTCAACATAACCTACCCTTCGCAGGTGGCCGCTAAGATCGTTCTGACCGAAGGAAGGGATTTCATAGAGGAGGCCGTTAGAACCGTTGTAAGGGAGAGGGAAAGACTACGGAATGAGATGGAGAGGTTCGGGGGAGTTGAGGTATTTCCCAGCAGGGCGAACTTCCTGCTCTTCAGAACGCCCTTCGAAGCTGATAAGCTCCACTCGGAGCTTCTGAGAAGAGGGGTTCTGGTAAGGGATATGTCCTACCTTCCCGGGCTTGATAGATGTCTCAGGGTCAGCGTCGGGAAGCCGGACGAGAACGACGCCTTCCTGGAGGCCTTGGAGGGCTCCCTTCAGTTTCTGACCACGTCGGAGAAGTCCACGTAGTAGTCTTCTTTTCTCCTCCTGTACCTGCGGTTTTTGAAGGCTATGGACGGCCTGCACTCATCGGCGTAATCCGCCTCCTCCCAGCATACGGGTAAGTACTTGGTTATTACCTTCAGCTGTTCGTTTGTTCTCACACTATCCCTTTTCATTCTTCACCTCCGTATGTTCTATTTTTAATGATATATCAATAACTTATTTTGTCACGTTAAAATAACGTTTTATTTTTTTTAAAACGTTATTTTAGATATTCAATAGATAACCTCCAGGGTTGAAAAGTCCCCTTGCTTCTTCACTATTATCCTCTGATGGAACCTCTCCGCCAGATCGGGTATGTGGGATATTATCCCCACCATCCTGTTTATCCTCTGCTTTAGGAGCTCCAGAATGTCGCTGACCCTCTCCCTGGTCTCCTCGTCGAGAGAACCGAAGCCCTCGTCTATGAACAAGCTCTCCAGATGTGCGTTCGCAGAGAGTATGTCGCTCACCCCCAAGGCGAGGGATAGGCTCGCCAGGAACGTTTCCCCTCCGCTAAGGCTCTTGACGTCCCTCTCTACACCCTGGGCCCTGTCGAACACAACCAGGTCTCCGTTGGAGTCTATGAGAAACTCGTAGTTGTTGGTAAAGTTGAAAAGGTAGTCGCTCGCCCTCTCCACTATCCTCTTGAGCATCAGGCTCGACACAAAGTCCTGGAGCCTGTCGCTCCTGAGATCCTCCCTCAGCCTGGAGTAAAGAACCAGCTCCTTCTCAACCTCCGATATCCTCTTCCATATCCTTCCCTTCCTTTCCAGAAGCTCCCTCTTCTGCTCTAGCTCGCTCCCTATCTCACCCGCCCTCCTTATCAATTCCTCAGCCTCTTCTTTCAGTAACGAGAGCTCCCTCTCTATCTCCTCTGAGGGTTTCAGTCCTGAGAACTCCTCGAGTCGCTTTCTCGTTTCCCCCTCTCTCTCCTTCAGGAGCTCTACTTCCCTCTCGAAGCCTTCCACCTCACCCTCCAGCCTCTTTATCTCCCCTTCCGGGAGTGCGAATTCCTTCACCTTATCGATGTCTCCAAACTCTTCAAACAACGGGGTCAGTTTTCTTAGGTTCTCCTTTCTCTCACCCTCCCTCTTTTCCAGGAGGGCTTCCAGCTCCTTCAGTTTAGTGTCGAAGGCTACCAGCCTTTTGG
>JALWEK010000149.1:5531-7661 GCA_027014185.1 Aquificaceae bacterium | reverse complement strand
TCCCAGTAGGACTTCACTCTCTCCCTCCTCTCCTCCACCTCCCCGATCTTGCCCTCCAGATCCTCCCTCTTCCTCCTAAGAACGGAAGCCATCTCATCAATCTCGGCGAGCCCCCCTCTGCCGTCGGTGAGCTTTCTTACCCTTTCTTCTTTCTCCTCCAGCAGTTTTCTCAGAGAACCCATCTCACTCCTGAGCCTCTCCAGATCCCGGAGAGCCTTCTCCTTCTCTTTCAAAAGCTGGTTGTACCTATCCTGATACTTTCTAAGCCTTTCCTCAAGCTCCCTCTTTCTTCTCCTTCTTTCCTCCATCCCCTTTAGCTTTTCCTCCACCTCCTCCTCCAAAAGCTCCCTTTCCTTTTCGAGCACCGAGCTCAGGGAGTCTTTCTCCCTCTCAAGACCAGAGATCTCAGCCTCAAGGGAGACGAGAGTCTTCTCTAGCCCGAGAACCTCCGACCTGAGCTCTTCTACCTGCGCGGATAACTCCTCCAGATCAGCACTTCCTCCTTTAACTTCCCCACCTTCAAATACACCCCCGCATACGGGGCATATGTCCCCCTCCTTCAGGCGGGACCTTATATGTTGTGCGTGAGCCTCGATACCCAGCCTTTCGAGCTCCTTCTCCTTTTCCTCGAGCTCTCTCTTCTTTGACTCGAGCTCCCTCGAGACCTTCTCCCTCTCTCTTAACTTCACATCCAGGATCCTTTCTACCTCTTCGAGCTTCTCCAGATCCCTGATAAGGGCCTTCTTCCTCTCGGCCTTCTTTATAAGGTCCTCGTGTTCTTCCTCGTTGTAGTCTAGGCCCTCGAGCTCACTCTGGACCTCTTCTATAAGGCTCTCACCCTTTGACAGCCTCTCCTCACACTCTCTGAAGGTCTCTTCCCTCTCCTTAAACTCCCTCTCTTTCTCTGCAAGATCCCTGGCGATCTCGTCTATGGCTTTGAGCTCTTCCCTCGCTTCTTCTATCCTGCTGAGCTCCATCAGGGTTCTCTGAAGTTCCTCTCTCAGTGCCGGGAGTTTTGCGAACTCCCTCTCGATCCTGTCCTTTTCCGCCTTCACGTTCTCCATCTCCCCGATGAGCTCAAGTCTGCCCTTCAGAAGCTTCTCCTTTTCTATCCTAAGGTCTCTTAGCTCCCTCTCAACGCTCTCTACCCTCTCCAGATAAGGCAGATAGGGCAGTACCTTCTTCGCCATATCGAGCTTGGCTCTTAGTTCTTCTATCTCCTTCCTTCTTCCTTCGAGGGATTCCAGAGAGGATAGGATATCCTCGAGCTCTTCCCTCAGCCTGTCCCTTTCCCTGCCACGCCTCAGGAGCTCTTCAAGCTCCTCGATCTTATGTCTAAGCTCCTCGACCTTCCTCTCCACATCACCTTTCTCTTTCTCTAAGCTTTTGAGCGTGTTTTCATCGAGATCCTTGAGGGCTTCGATCTCCGATCTGAGGACGCTAAGCTCTCCCTCCAGCTCCTTGTAGGCTTCTGCGGCCAGCTCCCTTATCCTGTCGAAGATCTCGAGGTTAAGGAGCCCCATCAGTATCTCCCTTCTCTCCCTCGGCTCCTTTGGTTTTAGAAACCTGTCGAACTCTCCCTGGGGCAGGAGTATAACCCTCGTGAAGGTTTTGTAGTCTAACCCGGTCACCTCCCTGATCCACCTCTCGGCCTCGGTCTTCTTCAGGTTAAGCCTCTTTCCCTCCTCCTCTACCCTGAGGAGGCTCTCCTTAGGCTTCTGCTGGTAGAACCTCTCTATCCTGTACCTCTTCCCGCCCACCGAGAACTCCAGAGAGACCCTTAACCTGTTGCTCCCTTTGGAAAGGACCCTGGCCGAGGCGTCCCGTGCCTCCCCGTAACGGGGAACCTTGCCGTACAGGGCGTAGGTTATAGCGTCCACTATGCTCGTCTTTCCTGCACCTGTCTTCCCCTGAATTATGAAGAAGCTGAGCCTCTCGAAATCTATAACCTGAGGCTTTTTGTAAACGGTGAACCCCTCTATCTCAAGTCTTAATGGTCTCATTCAAGGCTTTCCTCTATCCACTTCAGGTAATCCTCGTTCCCAGCCACTATGGGAAGGGCTATTATCTCGGGAACGGTGTAGGGATGAACTTCTTTCACCTTTTCCTTCAGCTCCCTGAACTTACCGG
>JALWEK010000149.1:0-5521 GCA_027014185.1 Aquificaceae bacterium | reverse complement strand
GGCCTCTCTGTCCCTCTCCACATTCCCCTTCCACCAGTAGGTGGATCTCACCTCCGGGACCAGGTTCACACAGGCCCCCAGCTTGTTCTCCACTATGAAATCGGCGAGCTCCTCCCCCCTATCTACCGGGACGGTTATAAGAACTACCAGGTACCCCTCCATCACCTCTGAATATTATATAATTCACGTCGGATGGAGAACCTTGGGGAGGTCTTGAGAGACCTTCAGAACTATCTGAACTACGTTGTCCTGGGTATCCCTCTCTACAGGTTCGTTTTCGCACTTCTGGTGTTCTTTCTCTTCTTCTTCTTCAGAAAGCTCTTCGCCCTACTCGTTATAAGATCCCTCAGGAGGGTGGTCAGAAGGACTCCCACCGAGATAGACGATATCGTCCTGAGGGCGTGGGCAAGGCCCATAGGTTTCCTCATAGTGGTTGCTGGGATAGGTATCTCCCTGTTCGTCCTCGGACTTGAGAGGGCTGTAACGGTAAAGGTCGTTAAGACGCTCCTCATATTCACCGTTGGGTGGATGGCCTTCAACCTGATAACGGCCTTCGAGGGCAGGTTTTACGAGTTCGCCGCCAAGTTCGGGAGGGAGCTCTCCAGGGAGATAGGGAGCTTCCTTATAAAACTTTCCAAAGCCTTCGTAATTCTGGTGGCCGGCGTAGCCATACTCCAGGAGTGGGGAATAAACGTCAGCGCTCTCCTGGCGTCTCTCGGTCTCCTCGGACTTGCGGTCTCGTTGGCCGCGAAGGACACTCTCGAGAACATAATAAGCGGGTTCGTTCTGTTATTCGACAAGCCGATCCTGAGCGGTGAGACGGGGGAGATCGCCGGCGTTCAGGGGACGGTGGAGGAGATAGGCCTGAGGTCCACCAAGATCAGAACCTTCGACAAGACCCTGGTCTCCATACCCAACAAGGAGGTGGTGAACCAGAACATAAACAACTGGTCGAGGAGGGACAAGAGGAGGGTGAGAACATACATAGGCCTCGTTTACTCAACCACGAGGGAGCAGATGGAGAACATACTTAGGGAGATCAGGGAGATGCTCGCAAACCATCCGAGGGTATCCAAAGAGGAGAGGTTCTACGTCCACTTCGAGGTGTTCGGTGACAGCTCCCTCAACATACTTCTCCAGTACTACACCGACACGGCCGACTACGCCGAGTACCTCAAGATAGTAGAGGATGTAAACCTCAAGATCATGGAGATAGTGGAGAGAAACGGCTCTTCCTTCGCCTTCCCGAGCAGATCCATATACGTGGAAAAGCTACCTGATAATCTTGAACCCCGCTAAATGATTCAAATCATAGATATGTTTATCTTTTCGTATCCAAGTTAAACATAACGAGCGTTCGGGAGGTAAGGGTCATGTGTACTCAGAGATTTTTGGTTGGGGTGATTTTTAGCATTGTGTTGTTTGCGCTTTCGTTTGCGGATGAAACGTGCCAGTCTCCATATATGCCAAAGATAGTCGGTCAAGAAGATTACGTTTATGTGTGGACCCTTGGGGATCCTAGAATAGGTGACGGTTCAGATAAGCTGGTAGTCGTGGATGTAAATCCTAGATCTAAGACATTTGGGAAAGTGGTTCATTATGTATCTGTAGGGGGTAGGCATGAGGCACACCACTGCGGTTTTACAGATGATAGGTGGTATCTCTGGTGTGGCGGTTTGGACGACTCATACATATTTATATTCGATATAGGTTCCGATCCGCGGCATCCTAGGTTAGTGAAGGTAATTAAGGACTTCCCAGAGAGGACGGGTTTAGTGGGGCCGCACACATTTTACGCTCTTCCTGGAAGGATGCTAATTACCGGGCTTTCAAACGTGCAGGATAAGGGGGGTTATACCGGTCTTGCCGAGTATACCAACGACGGACGTTACATAAGAACTATATGGATGCCCAGGAAATTAAAGAATTATGAGGGGGATGGATACGGCTACGATGTTCGTGTTAACGCTAATCTTAATACTATGCTTACATCTTCATTTACAGGTTGGAAACTTTACATGAAGGATCTGAAAGATGTGATAGCTAAATATATACCCAAGGGGGAGGATAAGGTTTACAAGGACTTTGGACATCTCTTTGGTAACACTATGGTTGTATGGGATTTCCATAGCATGAAACCCAAAAAAATCCTTAAGGTTCCCGGAGCTCCTCTCGAAATAAGATGGGCCCTCCAACCCAACCACTACTATGCATTCACCTCTACTGCATTGACTGATAAGCTATGGCTGATATACCGCAAGGAGAATGGGGAATGGGACGCGAAGCCTGTAGCAGATATAGGTACTCCAGATAAGTGGAATTTGCCTTTGGACATAAGCATATCTTCCGATGATAGGTTTGTGTTCGTAGGATCATACGATGGGGTTCTTAGAATATATGATGTTTCCAACCCTTTTAAAGCGAAGCTAGTCTATTCGGAGAAGGTCGGAACACAGATAAATATGGTTTCTGAATCTTGGGATGGAAAGAGGATCTACGTTACATCATCTTTACTCTTCAACTGGGATAAACCTAACGCGGAGCACTTCCTCAAGATGTATACTTGGGATGGCAGAAAGCTGACCCACGTATTTACTATAGACTTTTTTAAGGAGAAGCTTGGAAGGCCTCATATAATGAGGTTTGGCCAGGAAGATTTCTATAAAGGCATAGTTAGGGATGAAAAAGAAGCCTCTTCAACGGCCCAACTTGATTAAAGTTTTCGCCATCCTTCTTTCCCTCCTGCCTTTATTTTTTATAACCCTGTTTTTTAAAAGATCAGAAACCTCGGAAGATATTTTGTATAAACTTTACGAGGAATAGAGAACACATGCAGAACAGATGTACGATCCCTCTAAAACATATATACCTGCTTTTAAACCTCCAGAACCTGGTACGTATGTACTACCTAAGATAAAGAAAATTTATGATCACACACTTATAAATACCAAGGGCGAGCAGGTTAATCTTTACAAGTTGAAAGGTAACAAGGTAGCTGTAGTAAGTTTTATATATACCAATTGTCCTGAAAGATACGGATGCCCACTCTCTAACTTTATCATGAACAGGTTACACGAAACCATATCTATCGATCCTCAGTTGAGGAATAGCGTGGTTTTAATAACTATATCTTTTGATCCGGAAAGAGATACTCCCCAGGTAATGGCCAAGTATAAACAATGGCTGTCTGCACATGAAAACTGGTTTTTCCTCACAGCCGCCAGTATTGCGGAACTTGAACCTATATTAGAGGATTTCGGCCAGAGGGTTCAAAAGCTTTATACTAAGGACGGCAGGTGGACTGGTGTATATAGGCATGTACTTAAAATCTTTTTGGTAGATAGGGATAACTACGTAAGGAATATATACAGTACTGGAATGGTGAGTGTTAAGCTAATACTAGCTGACATAAAAACTTTACTTCTGGAAAGCAGACTGTCTGATTTCAGTCATCACTAGGAGATTTTATCTACATCATACTTTAAAAATGAAGGAAAGGAAACCAAACAGACTGATAAACGAGAAGAGTCCCTACCTCAGACAGCATGCCTACAACCCGGTGGACTGGTATCCGTGGTCCGAGGAGGCCTTTGAGAAGGCCAAGAAGGAGGACAAGCCCATCTTTCTATCTATAGGCTACTCTACCTGCCACTGGTGCCACGTTATGGAAAAGGAGAGCTTCGAGGACGAGGAGATCGCCAGGATCCTAAACGAGAACTACGTCTCCATAAAGGTGGACAGGGAAGAGAGGCCGGACATAGACTCCGTCTATATGACCGTGTGCCAGATGATGACCGGGTCGGGAGGGTGGCCCCTCACGATTATAATAACTCCCGACAAGGAACCCTTCTTCGCGGGGACCTACTTCCCCAAGGAAAGCCTTTACGGAAGGCCCGGCCTTAAGGATATACTCCTGAGGATCGCTGAGCTCTGGAAGAAGGACAGACAGAAGGCCCTCACTGCCGCAAGACAGGTTGTAGAGGCCCTCTCCAAGAGCGAGGGTGAGAGCTACATAGGTGGGGAGCTCGGAGAGGAGGTTCTCCACAGAGGATTCTCCGAACTGTACCACTCCTACGATGAGACTTACGGGGGATTCGGTAACGCTCCCAAGTTTCCCATACCCCACAACCTGATGTTTTTGATGAGGTACTACAGGAGGTACGGGAACGAGAAGGCCCTAGAGATGGTAAAGAAGACCCTTTCGAGGATGAGGCTGGGGGGTATCTGGGACCACGTTGGTTTTGGCTTTCACAGGTACTCAACGGACAGGGAGTGGCTCCTTCCACACTTCGAGAAGATGCTCTACGACAACGCCCTCCTTATGTTCACTTACGCTGAAGCATACCAGATCACAAAGGAGGAGTTCTTCGCACAGGTGGTCGAGGAGATAGCCGAGTATTTGAAGAGGGATATGCTATCCCCAGAGGGAGCTTTCTACTCGGCGGAGGATGCAGACAGCGAAGGGGAGGAGGGCAAGTTCTACCTCTGGAGCCTAGAGGAACTGGAGAGTACCCTTACGAAAGAAGAGCTCGAGATAGCTGTAAAGGTTTACGGGATAGAGGATGAGGGTAACTTCCTGGAAGAGGCGACGCGTAGGAAAACAGGGAAGAATATCCTCCACATGAAGAGGTCCCTTGAAGAGTACTCCAAAGAGCTCGGTATCCCGGAGGATGTGCTCAAGCAAAAACTGGAGGAGATAAGGAACAAGCTGTTCAAGGAGAGGGAGAAGAGGGTAAGACCCCTGAGGGACGAAAAGATACTCACAGACTGGAACGGTCTCGCCGTGGCTGGATTCTCCAAGGCCGGGGTTGCACTCGGGAGGGAGGATCTCATCGGTATAGCCAGAAAGGCCACTGATTTCATTTTGGAGAGGATGTTCGACGAGGAGGGGAGACTCCTTCACAGGTTCAAGGACGGTGAGGCCGAGATACACGCTTTCTTGGAAGACTACGCCTACATCATATGGGGTCTTACCGAGCTTTACTTTGCTACCTTCGATATGATGTATCTAAAGAAGGCTAAGGAACTTGCAGAGTTTACCCTAAAGCACTTCTGGGATGAGGAGAACCTCGGGTTCTTCCAAACGCCCGACTACGGCGAAAGGGTCCTGGTGAGGAAGAAAGAGATATACGATGGTGCCACGCCTTCCGGTAACTCGGTTATGGCTTACAACCTGGTAAGGCTTTCGAGGATCTTTTCAGAACCGGAGCTCGAGAAAAGGTCTAGGCAAACACTGATGGCCTTCTCAGAGGTGCTTAGATCCTTTCACTCCGCACACACCTTCTCTTTAATCGCCCTGGATCTTTTGGTAAACGGGGGCTTCGAGCTGGTGTGTTCCTCCGAAAAGGAGGATGAATGTAGAGACAGCCTCCTTAACGTGCAGAGGCACTTCCTGCCGGAGGGGGTCTTCCTCGTGAACTTTCCCGAAGACATGAAACCTCTCAACGGAAGGACAACCTACTACCTCTGTAAGAACTTCGCCTGTGATGAGCCCACGACAGACCTCGAGGAAGTGAAGAGG
>JALWEK010000148.1 GCA_027014185.1 Aquificaceae bacterium | reverse complement strand
CTATAATACAATCAACGAGCTTGTTTGGAAAGCCTCTGCTAAAATGTCTTGTCAAGATTATCTTCCTTTTATCATCAAATGCCAAATTACTATTAATGTTTTCTAATGTGTCAATTCCTACCAAACACTTAAACTCCCTCCAATATTCTTCTCTATAGCCTTTTCCGTAACATATAATAGCCTTCACATCAGAGTTGTTTAATAGCTCGCGAATTTTCGGAAATCTTTCTCTTCTAACTCTCTCTTTGTATTCTTCAGGAGAAAAATCTCCAAAAAGTTCTTTATAACATTTAGGCAAATCTTTATTTAAACTTTTCTTGCCTAAGGGGTATAGATTTATGTTAGCTATTTTGCTTCCTTTAGTCCAAAGTATTTTGTCTCTATATTCCCTCCAATTAAAACATTTCTCTCCACTAATTCTGCTAATACCACAGGCGATTTTAGCTATAGGGTGGGCAATCGGGAATATATTTGATTCATTAGGTAGGTTTACAGGCTTTATATTAAATTTAAACCTTTCCCTAATACAACGACGGACGTAGTTAATATCACGTTCTTCATGTTTTAGCGGACCGCAAATTTTCTCAAAACTCCCCTTTTGTTTATCATTCATCTCATTCATACACCATATTCCACCTTCCTCAATTCCTATTGTTATTAATGTAGGATTTGGATCTCCCCATCCAAGGAAATTCATTAGAATTTCAAATTCATATGTAAACTTACTCACTGTTAATTAATATATTACAAAACCACCTGCTTTACGAAAAGTATCTCGGGTATGCTTCTGAGATCCTCGAGGACGTGTTCTGGAACCTGATCGTCCAAGTTCAGTATCCCGAGTGCTATCCCTCCCTTTTTCTCCCGGCCGAGCCTGAAGCCAGCTATGTTTACGTTCGCACCTCCCAAGATAGAGCCTATCTTTCCTATCACTCCCGGAACGTCCTTGTTTTCAAACACCAGGAGTATCCCTTCCGGCTCTATATCAACCCTGTACCTGTCTATCTGGACTATCCTCAGAAGCTGGCCTTCGAGAACCGTCCCAGCAACAACCTTCTCGCTGCCGTCAGATCTTACAACTACCTTTATGTAGTGCTTGAAATCGGGAGTATCTTCCGAGGACAGTTCCTCCACCTTTATACCCCTGTCCTTGGCCACATAGGTGGCGTTTATTATGTTCACAGGGAAGTCCACAACCTCCTCCAGGATGCCCTTAAGCACTGCGGCGGATATGGGGTGGAAGTGCTCGGATATGTCTCCTCGGACCTCTATATGGACCTCCCTTATGCCTTCTTCGGCCCACTGCACCATGAACCTTCCCATCTTCTCCGCAAGGTCGAGATGGGGCTTTATAAGGGTGAGAACAGAGAGATCGGGGAAGGGGGCGTTCACAACGTACTCTACCGTATGTCCCTTCAGGGCCTTTATAACCTGCTGGGCAACTATAACGGCCACGTTCTCCTGGGACTCGTAGGTGTTCGCACCTATGTGGGGTGAGAGGGAGACGTTTTCGAACTTCCTGAGCCTGTCTATAAATTCGGGAGGAGGAGGTTCTTTGGAGTAAACGTCTAAGGCTACACCTCTTACTTTACCGCTCTCTAGGTTCTTTATGAGAGCCTCCTCGTTCACTATTCCCCCCCTCGCACAGTTGACTATATATACCCCCTCCTTCATTATTTCGAACTCCCTTTCGCTTATCATGTTCCTTGTCTCGTGCGTCAAGGGCGCATGTATGGTCAGCACATCTATCTCCCTGAGCATCTCGTGAAGATCGTCTAGGAGCTTGACCCCCAGCTTGTCGGCCTTCTCCCTAGGTATGTACGGATCGTAGGCCATAACCCTCATACCGAAGGCCTTGGCCCTTATCGCAACCTGGGAACCTATGTTTCCGAGGCCTATTATCCCCAGGGTCTTCCCGTAAAGCTCCGTTCCCATGAACCTCTTCCTATCCCATCTGTGCTCGAGCATCGACTCGTGGGCCCTGTGTCCGTTCCTCAGGATAGTCAGCATATGCATAAGGGTGAGCTCGGTGGCCCCTATGGTGTTTGCCCCCGGGGTATTTACGACCAGTATCCCTCTTCTCGTGGCCTCTTCTATATCTACGTTGTCCACCCCCACGCCTGCCCTTCCCACAACCTTGAGTTTCTTAGCCCTATCCAGAAGCTCCTTGGTTACCGGCGTTCTGCTTCTCGTGATTATACAGTCGAAGTCTCCAACTACCTCTAGAAGCTCCTCGTAAGATATCTCAGGCTCGTTATACACCTCTATATCCGGTTCCCTCTCGAGAAGTTCTATGCCCTTAGAGGCTATGGGGTCGGTTATGAGCACCTTGTACAATCCTCATCCTCCAGAGGTGGTTTAGAGCAATTATTATATCGCAGTCAGACCTTCTCTTTGGTCATCAGAAGTGTGTTAAAGACAACGCTGAGGGAAGACAGGGCCATCATGAGCCCGGCTATTTCTGGTTTAAGGTAAATACCCTGGCTGTATAGGGCACCTGCGGCAACGGGTATGCCGAGCACGTTGTATATAAAAGCCCAGACCAGGTTCTGCTTTACCTTCCTGCTGACAGATCTACCTATTCTGATCGCTTTGGGAAGCGCCCTTATCCCGGCCAAGAGGACTATGTCCCCCACCTGCTTGCTCAGATCTACTCCCTGAGCCACAGCGAACGACACGTCAGCCTGAGCGAGGGCAGGAGCGTCGTTTATACCGTCCCCGACCATGGCTACCCTTCTACCCTCTTCCTGCAACCTTCTCACGAACTCCTTCTTCTCCTCAGGGCTCACCTCGGCAACGAACTCCTCTATACCGAGCTGCTCTGCGACCCTCGCCGTGTTCTCCCTCCTGTCACCCGAAAGTAGAACGGTCCTTATCCCCAGCCTCTTTACCTCCTCCACCACCTCCCTGGCCTCCTCTCTTATAGTATCCCTTAGATGGAAAAGGGCCAGGACCTGCCCGTTCTTGGTGAGGGAGACAACCTTCTCGTTCCCGTTCATCGTTAGGGTATCTCCCAGGAAGAGCTCCCCGCACCTTATACCCTTACCCCTTATCTCCTCACAGTCTTTCAGCTCAACAGCCTTTGCTCCCTTCTCCTTAGCGAACTCCCTTATAGCCCTCGCTATGGGGTGGTTAGACCTCATCTCCATGGTGTACGCAAGGTCCAGGGCCTCGGGCGTTTTTAGCTCGTACCCGACAACCTCGAACCTTCCCTCGGTTAGGGTTCCGGTCTTGTCGAAAACTATGGTGTCTATACCTGGTATTACCTCGAGGACGGAGGGTTTTTTGATGAGCACGCCCCTCTTCAGTGCCCTAGAAATGCCCACAGTTATCGCCAGAGGTGTAGCTATGCCGAAGGCACAGGGGCAGGATATTACAAGGACAGCGAGGGCGAACTGGGTTGCGAGCTGCAGGTCCGATGTGGTTTTGTACCAGAGGAAGAAGGTGGTCAGGGATATAAGAACAACCGCCTGCACGAAGTAGTGGGATACCTTATCGGCGAGCCTCTGGATCCTGGGCTTGTCGGAGAGAGCCTTGTCTATCAGAGAACCTATCTTCGAGAGGTAAGAACTCTCGTAGGAGCTCTCCACCTTTACCTCCAGCACACCGTCCTCCACAACCGAACCGCTTATCAGCCTGTCTCCTTCTTTTTTTAGCACCGGTTCAGGCTCCCCCGTAAGGACAGCCTCGGATACGTAAGCGCCGCCTTTCACAACTACACCATCGAGAAGGACTATATCCCCAGACCTGTACAGGACCTTCTCTCCCTTCATTACCTCCCTTACGTTCTTCCTCACTTCCCTATCGCCTTCGAGTACGTTTACCTCCGAGTGCTGAGCCGAGAGCATACTCCTCAGAAGCTGTGTGGCCCTCCTCTTGGCCCTCTCCTCTACGAACCTGCCGCCCCTGACAAAGGTGATGAGGAGCGCGTTGGTCTCGAAAAAGGGTGAGCCTGATATGAAGCCAAATAGGGTGAGCAGGCTGTACAGGTAGGCCCCGCTGGTTCCAAGAGCCACTAGGACGTCCATGCCGGCCACTCCCCTTGAAAGGGAGGTGTAGGCTCCCCTGTAGAATTTCCATCCGCCCACAACCTGAACCAAGGTTGAGAGGAGGAACTGGATGTATATACCTTTCGGGATGGGGAATAGCATGAGGAAAACTATGATCAGGGCGGAGATACCCGATATGCCAAGTATGAGCACATCTTTTCTGCTCTCATCCTCGTCCGCTACAACCCTGTAACCCAGGTTCTCTATGGTTCTTACGATATCTTCCTCTTCTACCCTGCCCTCGTCGAACTCTACCTTTACCCTTCCCAGCTCGAAGGAAACCTCTACGTTCTTTACCCCCTCCTTCTTCTTTAGCGCTATCTCTATGGTCCTAGCGCAGTTTACACAGCTCATTCCCTCTACTTTGAAGGTTCGCCTCATGGGATTTAGGTTAAGACAGTAAGTGTGTTAATACAATCCTTTAATTTCACGTTAAAAGTTTCAAAATCTCCTCCTCCATACCCTCCCTGTTACTCTTCCTCAGCTCTATAAGGACAGCTCCAGGGAGTCTTCTCAGCTCCTTAACCAGCGGATGAACGTCCCTTATAGGTAGCGTGGCGATCAGGGTGAGCTTCGGATCGTAAGCTATATCCCTGACCAGATCCCTGAACCTCTTTGAGAAGAGCTCCATCTTACCTATCTCATCTATCACAACAACCTTATCGCCGCCCTCCTTGAGGGCCCTCTCCAGAACGGGGAGTGCCACTTCCTCGAACCTCTTAACGTTCACACCGTAGGAGCCAACCAGATGTTTGGAGGTAAAGGTCTTGCTCGCAAAGAGCTTCTCCTTCCCGTCCGTTGTGACCACCTTAAAGCCCTTCCTCCTCTTGGTCTTCCTGTTTCTGACCTCCTCGGTCCAGAAGCCCACAGCCCTGTCTCCGAGCCTTTCAACCACCTTTTTTACAAGGGTCGTCTTGCCTACCCCCGGCTCCCCGGTTATAAAGATCTTCATGGGTCCTCCCTTATACGTTCGAAAACCTCTCTAACCTGCTCTCTGGTCCTCTCAAGTCCGTTCGAGTTATCTATAACGAAGTCCGCATACTTTAACTTCTCCTCTATAGGCATCTGCCTCCTCCATCTCCTCTCGAAGTCCTCCTCAGAAAAGCCCTTCTTCAGCGCCCTCTCCCGGCACACCTCGTAGGGAGCATATACGACTATCGTCTTATCGTATCTCTTGTAAGTGCCCTTCTCGATAAGGAGGCTCGCCTCCACTACCGCGATCGCTTCCTCCGGGAGCTTGGAAAACTCTCCTTCTAGGTACTCGTAGAGGGCTCTGTGGGTTATCTCCTCGAGCTTTCTGAGTTTTTCCTCGTCTCCAAACACAACCCTGGCGAGCTTCTTCCTGTCTATATTACCCTCCTCGTCCAAGATCTCCTCACCGAAGGTTCTAACCACCTCCTCCCAGACGGTATGGCCCTTTTCGTAGAAGGTGTGGATTATCCTATCGGCGTCGAAGACATAGGCCCCGAGCTCTCTGAGGATGCTACCCACGGTAGATTTCCCGCAACCTATGTTCCCCGTAAGGGCTATCCTCTTCATCCTGCAGATTATATAATATCCCCATGCTGATAGCGGTCCCGCTGACTGACGAGAACTTCAGGGACAGGATAAAGGAGGCCAGGGACAAGGGGGCAGACCTAGTAGAGCTGAGGGTGGACCAGTTCTTGAACACCGATGTGGAGTACGTCTCGGACCTGCTCAACTACGCCAAGGAGGAGGGCCTGGGGACCATACTCACGGTGAGGATAGAGGAGGAGGGAGGAAGGGACGTGCCCAACAGGAGGGAGATATTCGAGAAGCTCGCCCCCCACAGCGATTATGCGGACGTGGAGCTATCCGCTAGGGAGGAGATAATCCTCGTGAGGAACGCGGTCGGTAAAGGGGGAGGCAGGCTCATAATCTCCTATCACAACTTCGACCTCACTCCCGCCAACTGGATACTGAGGGAGGTCTTGAGGGAAGGCCACAGGTACGGCGGGATACCCAAGGTTGCCGTTAAGGCGAACTCCTACGAGGATGTGTCGAGATTACTTTGCGTTGGAAACCAGGAGAAGTACGAGAAGATCCTGATATCGATGGGGGATTTCGGGAGGATCTCCAGGCTGGCAGGTTTTATATTCGGCTCGGTCATAACCTATGCATCCCTTGGGAGGAGTTTAGCCCCCGGTCAGCTCCCTCTGGAGGAGATGGTAAAGCTGAGGGAACTCTTCTACAAGTGAGAAGTAGATAAGGTTCGAGCTGAAGTGTAGCAGGATCGGAGCGAGTATGGATCCGGACCTCCTGTAGGCCTCTCCAAAGAGCAGGGATGGAAAGAAGACCAGAACGGAGTTCAGCGTAGGGAAGTGTATAAGATGCGCTCCGGCAAACAGGAGAGACGTCTTGAAGTTCCCGAAGAGCCCCATCAGGTAACCCCTGAAGAAGATCTCCTCGGCCGCAGCTACGCCGAGCTGGTTGAGAACCCAGGAGGGGCAAGACAGGTTGGGCGGGAACAGTAGGAAGAGAGGAAAGAGGAGGCTTCCATATAGAAGGCCCTTTTTGTAGTTTTTAAATCCCAGCTCCTCATCCTTTAGCAGGAAAAGGGGCAGGAGCATGTATACGAAAGGCAGGACATCGAGTCTGGGAGAGTATCTGGATACAAGCAACGTGAACAAAAGCCCGAGGTATATCAAAAGTCCTCTGCGCATCCCTCTATGTTCCACATATGGTTCAGTGGTCCTTTTCCCCTGCCTATGCTCAGGCTCCTCTCCAGAGCCCCCTGGAGGTAGTCCCTCGCTCTCTCCACAGCCTCCTCGAGGCCTTTACCCTTAGCCAAGAAGGCCGCTATAGCGGCCGACAGTGTGCACCCTGTCCCGTGGGTATTCCTGGTTTTCACCCTGTCCCTTACAAAGTAGTGGAACTCATCGCCTCCCATGTACAGGACATCGACGACCTTACTACCCTCCATGTGCCCTCCCTTTATGAGAACCGCCTCTACTCCGGTCTTCAAGATCTCCTGGGCACATAGCTCAACGTCCCTGAGCCTCTTTATCCTCATGCCGCATAGAGCTTCCGCCTCGGGCACGTTCGGTGTGACGAGCCTTGCAAGGGGCAACAGCTCCCTTTTCAGAACCTCCGCTCCTCTCTCATCGAGAAGATCCTTACCGCTGGAGGACCTCAGTATGGGATCCACAACTAGATTCTTTATACCGAGATCCTTAACAGCCCGGGCAACCGCAGAAGCTATCTCCGCACTCCCGAGCATACCGGTCTTGGCTGCATCCAGACCTATATCCTCCACAACTACCTTTATCTGTCTATAGACCAGCTCCGGAGGTAGGTTGAAGGTTTCCTGAACACCTTCGGTGTTCTGAACCGTTATCGAGGTTACAGCACTCATACCGTAAACTCCCAGAGCTGTGAACGTCTTCAGGTCCGCCTGTACTCCGGCCCCTCCGCTAGGATCGGACCCGGCTATAGTGAGGACCCTGGGAACAGGCGTCATGGGATTAATATACTCTCAGAAGAAGCCTCCTATTACGAAGTGTATCCTCGAGCTGGAGGTATCGCCGGGAACTTTCTTCGTCTTCCAAGCCCAATCGAGCCTTATGGGGGCCATCGGAGTTATGAACCTTATACCTATACCGTAACCTCCCCTCCAGTTCTTGGGATCGAAGTCCTCCCAGTTGTCCGCTCCGAGTCCAGTATCGTAAAATACGCCCGCGTAGAGCATATCGTGTAGCTTGTAGTTCAGCTCGAAGTTGAGTATGAGCTCCTTAGTTGATCCTATAGGGTCGTTGTTCTGATCGACCACACCGGCCATCCCGTAATCGTACCCTCTTATCGTGAAGTCCCCTCCTACGAAGAACCTCTCGTCGAGGGGAACCTCCTCACCCCCATAGGGTTCTACAAAGCCTACTGTAGCCTTTGAGGAGAAAACGAAGCCCGTGTCGAAGTACGTGTCCTTGATGAACTTGGAGCCGGTCAGTACTACTTTGTGGAACTTCTCCGTCCCTCCCAGAACGGGAACGGCTACCGTATAGCTTAAGTTTGCGTAAGAACCCTCCGTTGGAAATAGGAAGTAGTCCCTCGTATCACGCGAGATGGAGAAGGTTATCTTCCTAGACTCTCTCCTGCCCTCCTGCTCCCTTATGAAGGAGGAGGCGTTGGGGTCTATGTCCGAGTACTTTATCCTCTGAACGCTGAGGCCCAAGGCCCATCTCCAGTACTCCCAGAATTCCCTGGAGAAGGTAGCGCTTATCCCCTGCCTCTCTACCGTATAGGTTGTGTACTCTATCCTCCTGTCGAAGAGGGACCACGTGAGATCAACGGGTTTGTTCAGGAACCACTTGTCGGTGTAGGAAATAGAGTTGTCCTTGTACTGGGCACCGTAGCTTACCGAAAGCCCCACTATGTCTCCCGTCCCTAAGAAGTTCCCCTTCTTCAAGGACACGAACGCTGAGAGCTTCGTAACCTCATTGTAGGAAAGTCCGACGGAGAACTGTCCCGTGAACCTTTCCCTTATCTTCACGAGGAGATCCCAGCTGTCCTCCCCTGCCGGAAAGGGTTGTATCTGGACGTCCTCGTAGTACCCGAGGTTGAGTATCCTGCTCCTAGACCTCTTTATACCCTTCTTCAGGGCGAGCTCCTGCTCCTGTACCCTCAGCTCCCTCCTAATAACGTAGTCTCTCGTCTCGTAGTTGCCCTCTACCTTGACCTTCCTTATGTAAACTGGCTTTCCTTCGTGTACCTTAAGGGTTACGCTTACCTCCTTTCTATCCGGATCCACGCGCTTCTCTTCCTCAGTAAAGGCGTTGGCAAAGCCTATCTCCGCGTAAAGGTCCTTTATGTTCCTCTTTACTCTGTCTATAACCTCCCTCCTGTAAAAGCCACCCTTCCTTTCGTTCTTCTTGAGGATGTCCCCTACAAGCTCCGAGTAGGCGTAGAGTTTGTTCCCCTCTATTCTTAGATCCTTGAGCTTGTACCTGGGGCCTTCCTCGATGAATACGTAGATGTCGTGCCTTCCGTTCTTCCTCTCCACCTTGTAATCTACTTTGACCTCCAGGAAGCCCTCGCTCTTGTAAAACTCCCGGATCCTCTCTATGTCCTCCTTTAGAACCTCCTCGCTGAAAGGGGGTTTCAATCTGAAGATGAATATGTTTCTATCCTGGGTCTGCATCAGGTCCTCGAGCTTGCCAGAGGAGAAGGTCTTATTTCCCTTAAACACGATGTCCACCACGTACTTCTCCTCTCCCTCCTTTATGTGAAAGACCAGCTTGGAAGCTCCCTTTTTGGGAACTATCTCGTAGCTGACCTCAACGTCTGGGTAGCCCTCCTCCCTGTATATCTCCTTTATCCTCCTCACGAGGAACTCGATCTCGTGGGGAGAGAGGAC
>JALWEK010000147.1 GCA_027014185.1 Aquificaceae bacterium | reverse complement strand
GTGCAATCCTGGGAACTGTCCAGTAGTAACGGGTTTTCATAAACTGTGGAAGTACTCCTCTTGCGAGCTCCTTGGCAACTTCTTTTTCCGTCATCCTCTCGTAGAGTGTGTAGCTCTCATCTATTAGCCTTTTTATCTCCTTCAGAAACTCCGTGTGGAACGGCTCTTCTACAGGCTCATCTATGGACGCCTGCTTGTTGGATTTCGCCTGCTTTCTGAGCACCTCGGGAATGTAAAACTTTATGTCGTATGCGGTGTACCTCCTCGATATTTCGTTGTAGGACCCGAACCTGTGCCTGTGCCACTGACGTGCTACGAAGAGGGGGCATTCGACTATGAAGGTGTAGTAATCCATATCCGTCCCAAGCTCCAGCTTATCAACCAGACCTACCCAGCCAGAGGAGGTTTCCACCTTCTCCTGAAGGAAAACCCTGTCCGTTGTATAGGGTAGCTTCGAAAGTTCCTCGTCCGAGATATCCCCCCCGCTTTCTACTATGCTCCACGTTGCCGGGAAGAACCTCTTTACTTCTTCGAATATGCCCTCTGGAAGGTGCTCGATCGAGTTTATTGCATTCCTGAGGTTCAGCCATATGAACCCTCCAGAGTGGTAGATTTGAACGGCAGGGCTCTCAAGCCCCTCGAGCACGCTGAGCCAGTTCTCCTTGGTCCCCTCGAAGGCTATTATGTTGTGCTCGAAGGGCGATGCGTGCCTGTGCCTGAATAAAAACCTTATGAGCCTCTTGTCCCTCTCGGGATCTACTTTCTCGTCCTTGCCGAAAGACACCCTCGCACACCTCACTATCCTCTGGTCAGAACCCATCACGTGGACTTCCATCACTCCACCTCTTTCCACCTATCTTTCTCCTTGTCGTAAACCATTATCTTTCCCCTCTCCATCTTTACGATGTGCCCTTTTCCAAGATGGCTTAGGACCTTTATAAGACTGAGAAGATCGTTCACCAGCTTAGCTTCGTGTAGGCTCACACTTCCTATCCTTCTGTACACCAGGATTATCAAAAACCAGGTAAATAAGAACATGCCTCCTAAGAATATCCCCACGCTAAAGAGGAACTTTTCAAAATCTTGGGAGTCCTTACTCTCTGCCTTAGCGGAAGCTATCTCCATTCTGAGCATCCTTACCTCTTTTCTGAGCTCCTCTATGTTTTCCTTCAACTCTGATTCCCTAACCGATGCCTCTTCGGTTACTTCAGTATCTCTAGGCTCTGGATACACTATATACGAGGTATCTATCTCACACTTCTTTATGAAAGCGTCCGGGAAAAATCTCTTTACCTTCCTTAGCATGAGGGTCAGGTCTCTGGATCTCTCCTCCGCTCCTACCCTTAGAAGATAGACATCACCCCTCAGCTCTATCCTCGCTCCAGGAAAGTCCTTTATCCTTTCGAAGTCTGTTTTGGCGAGCTCGAAGCTCCTGTAAGTTGCAACCTGGATACAGTACTTCTCTTCTGAGGGGAAGGACACCTGGATCAGGAAAAAGAGAAGCATCAGTATCTTAACCATTATCGAGAGTATTATAAAAGCCAGATCAGGAGAAGGTCATCCCCGCGTATGAGACCTTAGAGTCCGTAGGTTCCTCGTTGTATACGTCGTAGTCTATCTCCTTTCCCTCCTTGACCCCAAGCTCCTTTAGGACCTCCGTAAAAACGTAGTTGGTGAACTGGCCGTCTATCCTCGTCCTGTTGTTATCAGACTCCAGGAGCTTAAAGGCGGAGGAGCTCTCCAGTTTTTCCAAGAGCTTTATGTACTCCTTGTCTCTGAAGGAGGGATTGTAGCTGAAGGGGTCCCCGAACTTCTTTCCGACGTGGCTCATGTCCACGCTCGATATAATCAGGGCATCCCTGCCCTTTATGGCGTGGCTTATCCTCTGAGAGATCTCCTTAAGGGAGTCCTCGTTCCCGTAAGAGACTATGGCAGGTACAACCTTAGCCTTCGGGAACAGACGCTTTACAAACACAGCCTGAAACTCTATAGAGTGCTCCATCCTGTAAGAGAGGATGTCCTGGAAAATATCGTGCTCAAAACTCTCTCTCAGCTTTTCCACCACCTCCTTGTCCGTTTCAAGCACGCCGAGGGGCGTCTCTATATCCAGGGGACACACTGAGAAGGGAGTCTCGTGTATGTAATGGGAAACGCCCAGCACTACAACAGTATCTGGCTTCCAGCCCACCCTTCCGTACACCTTCCCGTACGTTTTTATAGCCACCCTCATATCCATGTGTGGAACTAGGATGCCCACGGGGGAGTCATTATCGGAGGCCTCCAGGCTGGAGTCTATGAACCTTTTCAACTCCTCGGGATCGCTGGGATAGGCTTCCCCCGCATGGTATGGCTTGAGTACCTTAGAGGCCAGCATGTTTTCTCTGAGCTCTTTAAGTGCCCTTTCGAACCTTTCGTTCAGAAGAAGGAGGTTCTCGTCGAGCAATCTCAGTACTTCCCTGTAGTCCTCGGTGCTGAGAATGTTTCCCGTCCTTTTGAAGAACTCCGCCTTTATCTCACTCTCGTTCCTCCTCCCGTCCATAAGGGACATCAAAAGCAGCAGCTGGGGTGAGACCACGAGCGGAGGAGACAATCCGTAAGGGTCTCTCAGGAGGAACTGATCTCCGTAGGGCTGAACGTCCAGAAACCTTACCCTGGGACGTTCCATCTCAAACGGCTTTCTCGTAGATGAGCTTAGGTTTCTGCTTGTTGGTAACAGTTTCCCTGTCCACTATAACCTTCTTGACGTTCCCAAGGGAGGGTATCTCGAACATAATGTCGGTCATTATCTCTTCCATTATCGCTCTCAGGCCTCTTGCCCCAGTCTTCCTCCTTATAGCCTCCCTAGCTATCTCCCTGAGGGCCTCCTCGGTGAACTCCAGCTCCACACCGTCCAGTTCGAGGAGCTTCTTGAACTGTTTCACGAGGGCGTTCTTAGGCTCTACGAGTATCCTTACAAGATCCTCTTCACCGAGCTCGTCCAGGGTAGCTATTACGGGGAGCCTTCCTATGAACTCAGGTATAAGGCCGAACTTTATCAGATCGTCCGGTTCCACGAAGGCGAGGACATTCTCCTCGTCTATGGATTTCTTTATGGAGGATTCGAACCCCATTACGGACTTGCCTAGCCTGTGCTTTATTATCTCCTCTAAACCGACGAAGGCCCCGCCGCATATGAAGAGTATGTCCGTGGTATCTATCTGGATGAACTCCTGGTGAGGGTGCTTCCTGCCTCCCTGAGGGGGGACGTTCGCTATCGTACCTTCTATTATCTTCAGAAGCGCCTGCTGGACCCCCTCACCGGAGACGTCCCTCGTGATGGAGGGGTTTATGCCCGATTTCTTAGCTATCTTGTCTATCTCGTCTATATAAACTATCCCCTTCTGGGCCGCGTCCACGTCGTACCCGCAGTTCTGCAGAAGCCTGGTGAGGACGTTCTCAACATCCTCTCCCACGTAGCCAGCCTCCGTAAGGGAGGTGGCGTCGGCTATGGCGAAGGGAACGTTCAGGATCTTGGCCAGGGTCTTCGCAAGGAGGGTCTTTCCCGATCCGGTCGGACCTATGAGGAGGATGTTGCTCTTTTCAACCTCCACACCGCCCAGGTCTATCCCGGACTCCTTGGCCTTTATCCTCTTGTAGTGGTTGTAAACTGCAACCGAGAGGACCTTCTTCGCCCTCTCCTGCCCTATCACGTACTCATCGAGGACCTTCTTTATCCTCTCCGGAGTGGGGAGGTCGTCCAGATTGAGCTCGTACGTCTCTACCCTCTGCTCCTTAACTATATGATGGCACTTCTCTACACACTCGTCGCAGATGAAGGTGTTTGAGGGACCGGCTATCAGGATCACGGCCTCTTCCTGCGGCTTGCCACAGAAAGAGCACCTCTGCTTTTGATTTCTCATACTCTTCATCCCTCACAATTTACTGAGTTACTCTCTCTTTTCAATGACCTTGTCTATGACCCCGTAATCCCTCGCCTCCTCGGCAGACATGAAGTAGTCCCTCTCAACGTCCTTCTCTATCTTCTCTATGGGCTGGCCGGTGTGCTTGGAGAGTATCTCGTTCAACATCTGCTTTATCCTCTTTATCTCCTCCGCGTGAATGATAATATCGGTCGCCTGGCCCTGAATTCCACCTATGGGCTGGTGGATCATTATCCTCGAGTGGGGCAGGGCGTACCTCTTACCCTTAGTTCCGGCCGCAAGCAGGACCGCTCCCATCGAGGCAGCCTGTCCTATGCATATGGTCACAACGTCCGGCTTTATGTACTGCATCGTATCGTATATGGCCATACCTGCCGTCACCGAGCCTCCTGGTGAGTTGATGTAGAGGTATATGTCTTTCTCAGGGTCCTGAGACTCTAAAAAGAGGAGCTGGGCCACTATGAGGTTCGCCACGTGGTCGTCTATGGGGAACCCCAGGAGGACTATCCTGTCCTGGAGGAGCCTCGAGTATATATCGAAGGCCCTCTCACCTCTTGGCGTCTGCTCTATTACTATGGGAACGAGCTGGTTAAGCATGTCCTTCATCCTTCTCCTCCTTCTTTAACTTCTTCCTTTGGCTGTTCTTCCTTTTGATCTTCTTGCTTTTCAACCTCCTTTATCTTTAGCTTGGAGATTATGTTTTTCAGGGCCTTCTTCCTTTTCGCATCAGACCTCACCACCTCCATGAGGTTCTCCCTTTCGAAGTACTCCTTGACCTCCTCCTTCGTAGTTCCCATCTGCCTGGCGAGCTCTTCGAACTGCTCCTCTATGTCTTCCTCCGTAACCTCTATGCCCTTCTCCTCTGCGTACTTGTCCAGGATGTATCTGAGCTTTATGTTTGCCTCAGCCTGCGGGAGAAACTCCTGAGCCATCGATCTGTAGTCTAGGTATCTTGTGTCTATGCCGAACTGCTGGAGCTGGCGCACCCTGTTCTCTATGAGGAAGGAGAGCTCCCTGTTCAGGAGGGTCTTGGGAACCTCTATCTCGTGGATGCTCACCAACTTGTCGGCAACCGCTTCCTCCACAAGGGCCGTCTTTGTCCTTTCGAACTCTCCCCTGACCTCCTCTTCGATCTTCTTCTTCGCTTCCTCCCAGTTCTCGTATCCGAGCTCCTTGGCAAAGTCGTCCCCTTCCTCTGGAAGGACCTTTTCCTTAACCTCCTTTATCTTTACCTTTATGTTTGCCCTACCTATCTCCTTACCCTCCTGATCGTACAGGGGCAGGTCTTTGAGCTCCACCTCTTCCTCTGGCTTTTTCCCGATAAGTGCCTGCTCGAGCTCTTCCCTGAACATCTTCTGCCCTACTATCCCGGATGTCTCTCCGGTTACCTTCTCTCCCTCCTCTCCTTCCTTTATCTCCTGAACCTCGTACTCTATGCTTACTAGATCCCCCTCCTTTATCGGTCTGTCCTCTACCGGCTCCCAGACTGCGTGCTCCTCTTTGAGTTGCTCTATCCTCTTCTGAACGAGCCCCTCGTTGAACTCCAGCTTCGGTACCTCTACCTCGAGCTCCTCCACATCCTTCAGCTCAAATTCGGGGGGTGTTTCGAAGCTGACAGTGTAGGTTACCTTCGGGGTCTTCTCCTCGAGTTCTACCTTCTCGAGGTAAACATCCGCAACAGGTGTGAGCTTGCTCTCCTCTATAGCTTCCTGGAGGGTCTTGTTCGCTACCTTCTTTCCAACCTCCTCCTCTATGTAGTCCTTGTACTTGGCCCTGATAAGCCACAGTGGGGCAGTTCCCTTTCTGAAGCCCTGTATCTCCACGTTCTCCTGGAGGTATTTGTAAACCTCGTTTAGGGCCTCTTCAACCGGACTTCCCTCTATCTCTACGGTCAGGGCCTTGAACAGACCTTCCCTCTCTTCGGTCTTTACCTTCATCCAATTCCTCCTTAAGCTCATGCGGGTGGAGGGAGTCGAACCCTCACGCCCTTACGGGCACCGGATCCTAAGTCCGGCGCGTCTGCCAGTTCCGCCACACCCGCTAAAAGGAATATTATAATCCCTTTTCTTTCCTTATTAGCTGCTCCGCCTCCTCCTCCGGCACGGGCCTGCCCAGGTAGAAACCCTGAACCAGATCGCACCCCATCTCCTTCATGGCCTCAAGCTGTCCCTTCGTTTCCACTCCTTCCGCCAGGGTTTCTAAACCGAGCGAGTTCGCGAGCATTATTATCGAGGAGACTATGGCCCTGTCCACCTTGCTCCGATTTACGTTCTGGGTGAAGGTCATGTCTATCTTTATTATGTCTATCGGTAACCTCTTGAGGTAAGCCAGGGAGGAGTAACCCGTTCCGAAGTCGTCCACGGCCAACCTAAAGCCTAGGGTCTTCAGCTTCCTTAGCCTCTTTGCGGACTCCTCTGGATCGTACATCAGGGAGGTCTCCGTTATCTCGAGAACTAAGCTGAAGGGGTTCGCCTCCGTTCCCTTGAGCACCTCTCTCACCCTGTCCACAAAACGCCTGTCTATAAACTGCTTTGGAGACACGTTTACGCTCACGTACACCCCATATTTCTCCCACTCTTTCGATTTGGAGAAGGCCTTTTCCATAACCCAGTTACCTACCTCCTTTATGAAACCGAGCTCCTCAAGGAGGGGAATGAACTTGTGGGGTTGAACTAGGCCCGTCTGGGGGTCGTTCCATCTCAGTAGAGCCTCCAGACCTACGAGCTCGCCCGTGGATGCCCTGTAGATGGGCTGGTAGTAGAGTACGAACTCCTTTCTCTCTAGGGCCCTGTGGAGCTTCGTCTTTAACGTCAGGATCTCCTCCGCCTTCCTGTTCATCTCCTCGCTGAAGAAGGCGAAGTTGTTCTTACCCTCCTCCTTGGCTTTGTACATGGCCATATCCGCGTTCTTTATAAGGGTGCTCGGATCGTCCCCGTTGTCAGGATAGAGGGCTATACCTATAGAGGCGGAAAGATACACGTCCTCGCCGTCTGCGTCGAAGGGTGTGTCGAAGAGCTTGAGAACCTTTTCCGCCACGGCCACTATAGAGCCTATATCTTTCACATCTGTTATCACGGCTACGAACTCGTCTCCCCCGAACCTGGCCACCGTATCAACCTCCCTAAAGGCCGAGCTGAGCCTGTTCGCCACCTGCACCAGTATCCTGTCTCCTGCTTCGTGTCCGAGGGTGTCGTTCACGGTCTTGAAGTAGTCAAGGTCTATGAAGAGGACCGCCACCTTCGTCCTGTTCCTGTGGGCCCTCGCCATGGCGCCCTCTATCCTGTCCCTGAGGAGCGTTCTGTTCGGAAGCCCCGTCAGAGGGTCGTAGTAGGCGAGCCTCTTCAGCTCTTCCATATACGAGGAGAGCTTTTTGGCGAGCTCCCCAAAGGATTCGGAGAGGAGACTTATCTCCAGGAGGTTCGTCTTGAGTAGGACCACCTTGGGCCCCCTCTCTATGGTTCTGGTCAGTGAATCGATGGTCCTTGCCAGCCTCTCCACAGGTTCTGAGATAAAGCCCCCTAGGATCTTCGCCACTAGGAAGGATAGAGCCGAGAGGAATATTATCAGGAAGAAGATTCCTGAAAGTTCTCCGAAGAGGGAGTCCATATACGGCCGGACGGACACGAAGGTGGCCACTCTCCAGCCGATATCCTCCCTCATCCTCTCCTCTCTGTAGAAGTAAGAGTGGAGATACTTCCCAACGCCGATGAGGTGTTCGTCCCTTCCCCTGTGAACGATAGGTATCCCGTGCTCTGTGATCTCTATCTCGCTCACCTTGAACTCGCTCAAGGGTTTTAGATCTTTAAAGCCTGAAACTATAACCCTGCCCTTAGAATCGACTATGGTTACGAAGACCCCCTCCTTCAGAGAGGCCTCTTTAACGATCTCGCTAACGTGCTCAAGACGCAGACCGCAGTAAGCGTAGCCTATGAACTTACCCCCCTTCACAGCGGGAACTGCTATGCCTACAACGGGCTTCAGAGCGAACTTGGCAACGAACACCTCAGTAAAGGTGTGCTTTAGTGTCTTCTTCATTCTCTTGTAGTAAGGCCTGTAGCTGAAGTTTATCCCTATCATGTACCTTCCCTTCGGATTTACCTCGGGATAGAAGGTCAGGGTCGTGGCGTTTTCGTCCGCTATGTAGCAGGCGTGCAGGTCTTGGAACGCCCTCCTTATGGCCTCCGTTTCCTTCTGGAGCTGTTCCCTGTTCTTCTTCCCCCATATTACGAGCCTGGTGGCGAGCTCCCTTACAGCGTTTAGATGGGTGTCGAGCCAGTAGGTTAGGTTGTCCTTAACGTTCTCCGTTATCAGCTCCAGATCCTCCTTCACGCTGTGGACCATTTCCTTCTCTTCCTGCTTGGCTTGGTAAACCGCTAGGATCAGGAGGGGTATGGTGGCCATGACGAGAAGGGATAGGGAGATAACCTGTCTGTAGCTTACCTTCCTCCCCTCCTTAGTGTAGAAGCTGTATATTATGGCGACCAGATCTGCTAGGGTGGCGTTCACCAGGCCGTTTACCGCATTCTTGAGGGGTAGGGTGAGGGCTACGAGAGGCTCTATTCCAAGTATCTGGTTCAGGATAAGGAAGTAGGAAGGAATGCCCAGAAGGGTCCAGAATATAAGCATGGAAATCACCAAATTGAAGCCAAACCTCACCCTTAGCGCAGCCACGAAGAGGAACTCCAAGAGTAAGAACACGGCCCAGAAGGGATCCGAGTAGAATAGGCCTGTCTGGAGAGAAAGCACCAGCGCCGCAGGTAAGGCGTATCTGAACCCGAAGAGCTCCAGGATTACGTACAGGAAAAAACCACCGAAAGTAATAGGAAGGCTGTCTAGGAACAGGTTGAGATGTACGAAGTTGAAGCCAAGGGCCGCAAGAAGGATAAACACGTAAAGAACTGGCTTCCCCTTACCCCTCACCGCACGTTCCATCTATTATTCCGCCGCCAAGGAGCAGATCTCCCCTGTAGAAGGCTACGACCTGCCCCGGTGTTATCCCCCTAACATCCTCTTTAAACTTCACCCTATAACCATCGGAAGTTTCCTCTATGCTTTCAACCGGGACGGGAACGTGCCTGTACCTTATCTGTGCCACAACCTCCTCCCATTCGGAGAGTGGAACGTGGAAGTTTATATCTTTAACGTAAAGTGTATCGTTGTAAAGGTACTCTTCCTCCCCCACGACGACGGTGTTCGTAAAGGGATCTATGTCCACAACGTAGAGGGGCTTCCCGTATGATATACCGAGCCCTCTCCTCTGCCCTATGGTGAAGTTGTATATTCCCCTGTGCCTTCCGAGAACCTTACCTGAAACGTGCCTTATCTCTCCCTCTCTCTCCCCGAGTATGTTTTCGAGATACTCCCCGGGACTCTTGCCCATAAGGAAACATACCTCCTGAGAGTCCCTCTTCTCTGCAACCTCAAGGCCATAAGAGCGGGCGATTTCCCTGACCTCCTCTTTAGTCATGTCCCCGAGGGGAAACTCCAGGATCTCAAGAACCTCCTTCCTCACCAGGGCAAGAAAGTAGGACTGATCCCTCCTCCTGTCCCTGCCCCTCCTTATTACCCTCCCGTACCTGGTGTGGTCTTCTACTTTTGCGTAGTGTCCCGTTGCGAGTCTGTCTATCTCAGCCACCGCTTTCAGATACCTCGCAAAGTAGCCTGTTTTCACCTCTCTGTTGCAGAGGGCGCAGGGATTGGGCGTCCTCCCTCTTGAGTACTCCTCTATGAAGTAGTCTATGACTCTTTCTTTAAATATCTTCTCCCAGTCGAAGGTCAGGTGCGGGATCCCGAGCCTCTGGGAAACCTTTGCCGCATCCTGAACGTCCTTTGGAGAACAGCACACGTTGTGAGCTCCTTCAAGCTCGCAGGCCTCGATCGTGTGAAAGCGAAGGGTAACACCTATTACCTCGTGTCCCTTCTCCTTCATCAAAAGGGCGGTGACGCTACTGTCCACGCCACCACTCATGCCGACCGCTATCCTCATAGCTGAGTTAATTTAGGCTCTCTTGGGAAACTTGGAAGAGTAGAAGTCATAGATGAACCTGACGATTTCGGGGTTGAGCTCCCACTTCTTCAAAATCTCCTCGTCGTCCTTTATTAGCTCGAGCGCCCTCACTAGGAGCATATGTGGAGGTTCTTCCTCCTTGAGCAAGCCCATGCTTAGCATGCCTATGAAGGTAAGTCGAACGTCCTCAGCTATCCCCTGCATCATGAGGTCAAAGCCGAACTTCTCGTAGAGTTTGTTCCTATCCTCCTCGCTCTTTGGTATCAGGCTCTTTGAGAAAGCACATATCTTTGCCCAGGTTGTGAGAGCCTTCTCCCACTCTTCCCTGGGAAGACCCTCCAGCTCTATGTTTATGTAGTTTATGAGATACCTCGCAAGGTACTCCTTGGCGGAGTCGAGGCTTTCAAAGCCAGGAGGCACTGTCTCTTTCTTGAGTAAGTTCGTAAGGTCCTTCTTCATCGTGTTTGTAGTCTATCCCTGGGATCTTAGCCTGTCAAGGAAAGAGCCTATCCTCTCCCCCCATCTTTTGGCCTCGTGGAGTATCCTCTCCTCGTCGAGGGTCTTCACCTCTCCCTTCTCCATGAGGACCTTTCCCCTGCATACAACCGTGTCTATATCCGAGCTCCGGGCCGAGTAAACAACCTGAGCTATCGGGTCGTATAGGGGCTGGAGGTGTGGGTTTTCAGTTGAGACCAGTATTAGATCCGCCTCGTAACCTTCCTCTACCTTCCCAGCCTTTATCCCCACGGCCGAAAATCCGTTTTCGGTCGCTATCTTCAGAGCGGTTCTCGCATCCATAGCCTTGGCGTTTAGGTTAGCCCCTTTGTGGAGCTTCGCCATGGTGGAGAGCTCCTCGAGCATGTCGAGGTTGTCGTTCGAAGCTGGCCCATCCGTTCCCAGGGTAACGTGCACACCTCTTCTGACGTACTCAGGTATTGGAGCTACCCCTGAAGCGAGTTTTAGGTTGCTCTCAGGACAGTGGGCTACCTTTACACCCCTTTCCCTGACTATATCGATCTCTTCCTCGTCTAGCCAGACCATATGGGCGCAGAGAACCTTATCGGAGAGAAAGCCTATGCTCTCTAGATGCCTGACGGGGGTATTACCGTACTCCTCCTTTATCCTCTCCACCTCTCCCTTCGTCTCGGCAACGTGTATGTGAAGGTAAAGGTCAAACTCCTCGGCTAGCTCTTTGGCCCTTCTAAGTGTGTCGGGGGAGCAGGTGTAAGGTGCATGGGGGCATATGACGGGAAAGACGAGCTCCTCTCCCTTCAAGCTCTTGGCAAACTCCCTCGCCCTCTTTATGTACTCCTCAGGAGTTTTGGCAACCTTGGTTGGAAAGTCAAGTATCCCGAAGCCGAGGCCTGCCCTTATGCCCGCCTCCTTTGCTACCTCTCCCACCTCCTCCTCAAAGAAGTACATGTCCATGAAGAGGGTCGTCCCGCTCCTTATCATCTCCAAGATCCCGAGCTCAGTCCCGGCTCTCACGAACTCAGGAGAGACGAACTCACCTTCTAATGGCCATATCACCTTCTGGAGCCAGTCCATTAAGGGAAGGTCTGCCCCTATCCCCCTCAGAAGGGACATTGGGACGTGGGTGTGCATGTTGGCAAAGGAGGGCAGGGCGAGCTTGTCGTTTGCGTGAATTGTATAATTTGCCTCAGCTTCTATGTGATCCTCTATCCTGGCTATTTTCCCGTCTTTTATCCCTATGTCCACACCGCCCCTATCGGGAAGGAGGGCGGACTTTATCAGGAGATCGTACCTTTCCATAGGAGAGAGATTTTACCACTTGAGCTCGTTAGCTTTGGCGTAGGTCTGGGGCTTCCTCTGGAAGAAGTCGGTCTTCGTGTTGTTTATCTTTCTGAAGTCGTCTATCCACTTCATGGGGTTCTCTGTTATCTCAGGGTAGAGCGGGTCCATACCTATCTGGGTAAGCCTCAGGTTCCCCAGATACTTTATATACCTGTCTATCAGCTGGTTGTTTATACCGAGTATCTGGTCCTGGGTAACGTACTGCCCCCACTTTATCTCCTGATCTATCGCGTACTTGAAGTACTCCCTTATCCAGCTTTTGATCTCCGGTGTGAAGAGCTCGGGCTGTTCTTTTTGAAGGCTCAGGATCATGTTCCTGAAGAGGGTCACGTGGGTGAGCTCGTCCCTGTTTATGTACTTTATCTGCTGAACGGTGTTCGTCATCTTACCCTGCCTTCCGAGGGTGTAGAAGAAGGCAAAGCCTGAGTAGAAGTAGAGGGACTCGAGTATGTAGTTCCCTATCACCGCCTTTATGAAGTTCTCCTCGGTGGGTTTCTTTATAAACTCGTTGTAAACCTCTGCGACCACCTCGTTCCTCTCTCTGAGCTTCTCGTCCTCCCTCCAGTAGTTGTATATCTCGTCCGCCTTTATGGGATCGACTACGGACTCTAATATGAACTGGTAGGAGTACGCATGTATCGACTCCTGGAACTCCTGAGCGGTCAGAGCCATCTCTATCTCGGGGGCCGTTATCATACGGGCAAAGTCCTTGAGCATATCCACCTGGAAAGAGTCGAGAGCTATCAGGAAGGAGAGAACGAGCTCGTAGGCTCTTCTCTCGTAGTCAGACAGAACCCTCTCGTACTGCTTCTTGTCCTCCATCAGCGGGATCTCTTCGGGTATCCAGAAGTTGGAAAAGCCCATCGTCTTGTAGAGATCGAAGGCCCATCCGTATTTGATGTTGTTTAGCTCTATTATGTTGGTGGGATTGCCCTTTATAACCTTTCTCTTGGCTGCGTCCCTTTCCCCCTCGGGGTTGAATATTAGCTTCCTAGAGAGGACCTTCTCGGAGCTTTCCAGCATCTTCCTACCTCCTCCAGCTTATTAATTTCGTTCTTTCTGCAGGTTTTTAAACCCTAAACGGCACAGCTCTCGCACTCCTCTATGTCCGTTACTGACTTGGATCTGAGGTAGTAGATCGTCTTCAGTCCCAGCTCCCAGGCAAGCTGGTATATCTTCGATAGCCTCGGACCGTCTATCTTCTCAGGATCTATGAAGAGGTTGAGGGACTGGGCCTGGTCTATCCACTTCTGTCTGACCGCTGCGGCCCTTATCACCCACTCCTGATCTATGTTGTAAGCGCTCTTGTAGTGCCAGAAGAACCTGTCTATCTCCGGGGGAACCTGGGGTAGGATACCGCTCATGTTCTCTTCCTTGTAGTATTTGGCGAATATAGGGTCCACGGAGGGGGTCGCTCCCAGTATCAGGGAGGTGGATCCTGTAGGCATAAGGGCGAGGAGGTACGCGTTTCTCATGCCGTTGGTTTTAACCTCTTCGGCGAGCTCCCTCCAGGGGAGGTTGTTATCGTTCTCCTTAGAGTTTTCCTCAATCTCTTCTATCTTCCTTCCGAAGAATATCCCTCTGCTCCAGTCCGAGTCTTCGAAGAGCTTGTACTTACCCCTTTCCTTTGCGAGCTCCATAGAGCCTTTGATCGCATAGAAGGCGAGAAGCTCGAAGAGCTTGTCCGCAAACCTAAGATGCTCCTCGCTCTCCCACTGGATGCCGTTCTTTACAAGGCAGTAGTGGTAATTGGAGACCCCTATACCTATGGCCCTGTAGCGTTTGTTGGTGTACTCCGCCTCCGGTATCGCGTAGTAGTTTATCTCTATCACGTTGTCGAGCATCCTCACGAGCTTGGGGACGACCTTCTCCATCATCTCCTTCGTGTGCACCTTCCCAAGGTTCACGGATCCTAGGTTGCAGACCACCACGTCCCCGGATTTCTTCCTGTAAGTTATCTCTCCCGTTTCAGGGTCGAGCTCCCTTCCTAGATGCTTCGTGGGGCTCATGTTCTGGATTATCTCGTGGCAGTTTCCTGTAACTATGCCGTTGAAGATCAGGGAATGGTTGTAGAGCTGGGTCGTATCGTAAACGTCCTCTTTACCCGCATACCTTATACTCACTATTTCGCTGAAGAACTTCTCTTCCTTTCTGCCTTCCGCAGGATAACCCCTAGAAATCCTTTCCCTGATAACCTTAAGGGCCTTTTCCTGTTTACTTCCTATAAAGCCTATCTCTTTCACGAACCTTACGGCGTTTCTTCCCTTTATGTCTAGCCTGTAGGCCTGAGAGCTTGTGTATGCCCTCTTTATACCATCCTTCGTGGTATAGATGAACTTACCTCCCAAGCGTCTGTATATGGAGGACTTTATCCCAAAGTTAGCAAGGAGTATCTGAATGTCTTCGAGCAGCTCTCTGCTCTTGCTGGTGAGCTGGATTGTGAAGGTGGGAACGCCCGAGTTCTTTATAACTTCTACGGTTGCATCTGCGGTGAAAAGCGCCTGAAGGTATCCTCTTACCGTTTCCCTTGTTCCTCTGAAGATTACCTCTGGGACCCTGTGTTTGGTCTCTGCAGTGAAGCCGAACCTTTCCTCGAATATCCTGCCGAGCTTGCTGGAACATATCCTTAGCTTTTTGCTGCTATGGGTGTGGCTTATCACTTTGGTAGCCAAAGGCCTCTCGTAATCGTTGATTACTTTTCTCCCTTCAACCTCGGCATAGTAAGTTTCGACTACGCTTTCCTTGGCTGTGTATATTAGATCTCTCAGAGCTATGTCTTCATTGTACAGGTCAAATATAGCAACCTGGTTGCCGGTTCTTCTGTCTCTGGAGAGCGTTCCGTCCCCCGCAAGCCATCCGAGGAGGAGGCCAAGCTCATAAGATCCTTCCTGACCGAACTGACCCTCTCCCGACTGTATAAGAAGCTTGTCTCCTACCTTAAGATCTTTGAGCTTTTTCTTAACTACTTTGCCGCTTTCCAATACATAAAAATCATGCCACTCGGTTGCTTTTATCCTGTACCCGTCCTTAGTTAAGACCTCCCATACATCGGCTTGCTCCGCGGTCTTGTGCATCTTTATGCAGAGCGCTTTTTCTGTTCCGTAAGCGCTAGGGTCTCCGTCGGTCCTTCTGTCGTAGGTAGCTATTATCGGCTCTCCCATTCTGTAGAGGTCTTCTGCCTTCGCCAGACCGAACTGGGTTACAAGGCGTGTGTCGCCGGTGACGCAGAGGTTGCTCGAGTAAACCATACCTGCGTGCTTGTTTGGATTTATCCTGTTGGCATGATCCCTGAAGAAGATATAAGGTTCGCCCGTTTCGAAGGCGACTGTAAGGAGCCTCTTCCACAGCTCGAAGGCATCCACCTCCTTCTTGGCCTCTTCGGGGAGCTCCTTCTCGAGTCTGAGGTACTCTTCCTCGAAGGCCTCTCCCCAAAGGTCTTCTAGGTTTCTGTCCCCCGCTACCTTCTTGGTGTAGTAGGGATCGAACAGGGTCCACTTGTCCCTGTTTATAACCCGCTTCATGAATATATCCGGTATGGAAACTGCAGGATGTATGTCGTGCGCCTTCTTCCTCTCGTCTCCGGCGTTGGTCTTTACCTCCAAAAAGTCCAGGATGTCTTTGTGCCATATGTCGAGGGTTATCGAGGCCGAGCCCTTTCTCATCCCGAGCTGATCCACGTAAGTCATAACGTCGTTGATCACCTTGACCACCGGAATTATTCCCGAGCTCGCTCCCTTGAACTTCCTGATCGGTGCCCCAGTGGCTCTGAGCTTTCCTATGTATATACCCAGACCGCCCGCGTGCTTCGAGATCTGGGCCGCCTTCTGTACGTTGTCGAAGATGTCGTAGAGGTCGTCGTCCACGGTGAGGATGAAGCAGGAAGATAGCTGGGTGAAGGGACGCCTCGCGTTCATGAGGGTGGGCGTTGCGACCGTAACGAGGTGCTCGGAGAGCAGGTCGTAGAACTCTTTGGCCCACTTTACCCTGTCCTTCTCAGGCATGGCAAGGGTCATGGAGATGAGCATGTACATCTCCTGAGGCAGCTCTATAACCCTTCCCTCCTCGTCCCTTGCAAGGTATCTGTCGGCCAGTATCTTTATGCCCGTGTAGTTGAAGTAGAGATCCCTCTCGGGCTTTATGTATTTTGCGAGCTCTAAGAAGTCCTCCTCCGAGTAGTTCTCCAGGAGGTACTTTCCGTAAATACCCTTCTCCACGTAATTCTTGACGAACCTGTAAAATCCTTCGGTATCGTAGGGCCTGTACTCCCTCGAGAGCTCGTCCCTGACCTCGTATCCCCTTATGTGGGCGACCTTCTTGTAGAGGTCGTACAGGAGGAGCCTCGCGGCGGCGTACTGCCAGTCCGGAGTTTCGGGTGAGACCTTCTCGGCGGCGGTTCTTATAAGAACCGCCTGTATTTCTTCGGTCGTTATCCCGTCCCTGAACTGGATCTGGGCGTCAGTCTCCAGTTCGAGAGGGTCCACGTTGAGCCCCTTGAAGGCAAACTCAAGGGCTATCCTGATCTTGTTTATGTCAAGCTTCTCCCTTTTGCCACTTCTCTTTACGACTTCCATGACTGTCCCCTCCATGAGGGTATTTTAGAGGCCGTGTCGGGCCTCTCGCTCAATCCTATATCGTTGTCTGGGCAGGATAATTTATTGATAACCACAAGTACTTGATAACCCTTAGAGATCTCACACATACGGTCCTTCTCTGCAAAAGGGCGCTAATTATATCAGACATAGGTCTTTCTCTTCCTGAACATGACGAAGGCGATAACCTCCGCCACAGCCTTGTAAAACTCAGGAGGTATCTCGTCCCCTACATCTACAGCAGGGTACAGAGTCCGTGCGAGCTCGGGCTTCCTTATTACGGGGACTTCGTTCTCCTCCGCTATCTGCCTTATCCTCTCAGCTATCGTCCCCTTCCCTTTAGCTACCACCACCGGAGCCCTATCTTTCTCAGCGTCGTATCTGAGGGCTATCGCGAGATGTGTAGGGTTCGTGATAACAACGCTGGCTTTGGGAACCTCCGCCATCATCCTGCCCCGGGCCATCTCCCTCATCCTCGCCTTTATCTTCGCCCTGATCTCAGGATGGCCCTCCAGCTGTTTGAACTCCTCCTTAACTTCCTGCCTCGACATCCTGATCTTCCTCTCGTACTCCCATTTCTTGTAGGCCAGGTCCAGGAGGGCTATGAAGAAGGCGATAACTCCGAGTATCAGAACCACTTTGATGAGCAGGTTTATCAGGAAACCAACTCCCTCCAGGAGGGGCATCTGGGCGGAGCCTAGTATCAGATCCACACTACCTTTCAAAACGAACAGGGCTATCCCGAAGAGAAGCAGAGCCTTTAGGGAGTTCTTGGAAAGCTCAAATAGTGTGGTAAGCGAGAACATTCTTTTTATGCCCTCGAAGGGGTTGATCCTCTCCCATTTGAACTGAAGTGGTTTTAGTGTGAAGATGAAGCCGAACTGGGCTATGTGCGCACCTACCACCACGAGGATGGTAACCACGAAGAAAGGGATGAGGAGTTTGACCACGTTCGTGAAGGACTCCCTCACCGCGAGTCCGGATAGAGTAGAGAACTCCATAGGTCTTAAGCCGGAGATAGCCATCAGGAAGGCGACCACCTCCTTGAATATGAGCGCTCCCGTGAAGAAGATTATCAACGACGAGATCAGAACCGTGAGGGAGCTCGCTATCTCAACGCTCTTGGCTACGTTTCCCTCCTGCTTTAGCTTCCTCCTTCTGTAAGGCGTCGCCTTCTCTGTTTTGTTCTCCTGTGCCATCTCTCCCCCGAGAACTTTTAATATATACCCTCAGCCTGACCCTACGAACTTCAGGAAGTCCAAGATGTACCCCCTCATGTGTGAGATGAGCACTATCCCTATTACCGGAAGGGAGAGCATAAAAACCGCCAGGCCCACCATGACCTGAAGGGGCAGACCCACCATGAACACGTTTATCTGGGGTATGAAACGGTTTATAACAGCCAGGATAACGTTGGTTAGCAGAGCCGCTATCAGGACAGGCAGGGCTATCTTCACTCCTGTTGAGAAGCTATCGTAGAAGAGTTTTAGAAAGACCTTTCCGTTCAGGGCGTAGATATCGAAAGATCCTATGGGAACGCTCTCGACGCTCTTTGCAAGGCCAACGTAAACCGCCTCCGCCCCGCCGAGAGAGAGGAAAAGGGTAGATGCCAGGAGAGTTGAAAAACCTGCCAGGACGGTCGTCTGAGGTTGCTGTGGAAGGAACATCATCAGGAATCCGAGGCCGGCGTTTACCGCTATTATCTCCCCGGCTACAAAGACTGCGTCGAATAGCAATCTGAGGAAGAACCCCGAGAGAAAACCGAACGCAAGCTCGTGAAGAGCCAAGCTGATGAAGGTTATAAAGGAGCTCACCTCAACGGGCTGTATATCGGAGAAGACGAGTATTGATAGACTTATCGCAAACGCCAGGTAGGCCCTCACGAAGTTGGGAAGGAAGAAGGTTCCAAACAGGGGAACCATTACGATAAAGGAAAAGACCCTCATGAAGAGTAGGAGGACTGTTAGTAAGTTGTTAGTATCCAAAACGATCATCTTATCCAGACGGGTATGTTTACAAGTATCTCCCTTGTGAAATCGACGAGTTTGCCCATCATCCACCCGCCGAGGAGGAATACGGTTACCATAGCGGCGACTATCTTAGGTATGTAAGCTAAGGTCATCTCCTGTATCTGGGTGGCCGCCTGAAATACGCTGACCACCAGACCCACAAGAAAAGTGGCTAGGAGAACCGGCATAGCAAGGAGCATGGTCATCTCCAAGGCCTTCTGCCCTAAAGATACGATCAGGTCTGGGTTCATAGAGCACCTCCTACTGATAGCTCCTCACCAAAGACAGAACCACCAGCTCCCATCCGTTCGCGAGCACGAATAGCATAATCTTGAAAGGGAGCGAGATTATCTGCGGAGGAATCATTATTATTCCCATCGATATAAGTATAGAGGCGACCACTATGTCCACTATAAGGAAGGGTATGTAGAGTAGAAAGACTATCTCGAAGGCGGTTGTCAGCTCGCTCACCATGAAAGCGGGTATGAGGATCGATAGAGGAACGTCTTTGGGTTCCTTTATCTTCTCCCTCTCCTCCTTTTTGAGCTTGGAGACTTCTAAAAACACCTCGAGAGTGTCCTTCCTCGTTTGCTTTACCATAAAGTCCTTTATGGAGTTGGACACCCTGCTGAAGAACTCCCGATCGGAGATCTCCTCCCTCACGTAAGGCTGGAGGGCGTTTGTGTTTATATCTTCCACAACGGGCTTCATTATGAAGAAGGTGAGGAAGAGGGCAAGGGATATTATCACCTGATTGGGAGGAACTTGAGGTATCCCGAGGGCCTGCCTGAGGACGGAAAGGACCACCACTATCCTTATGAAGGAGGTGGTCATTATAAGTATGGAAGGTGCGAGGGCGAGGATTGTAAGAAGTATGAGGAGCCTTATGGAAGTGTCCAGATCCCCCTCACCTATCCTGAGTTCCACCGGAGGGATAGCCCTTTCCTGAGCTAAGAGAGTCCCCACCGGAACCAAGAGAAGAAGGATTATCCTTATCATCTTCCCTATATATTACATCAGTACCCTTCTCTCCCACTACGAGGACATAGGTTCTGCCCTTTATCTCTAGCTCTACCACGAATATGTTTTTAGAGATAGGGGACACCTTCCTTATCTCAAAGCTGCCTTTCCCTCCAAACCCTTTGATGCCCATAAATCTCCTTAGTATGAGCGGCAGGAGGATCAGTGCAGCACCGAGGACTATCACAAGGGATATGACAACCTTTATCAGGTAACCGGTAAGATCCATCACTCAGCCTGGACCACGAACTCGGTGAAGTAAACGTTCCTCACTCCACCCTGAACGAGGATCGTATTTATCCTTTTTATTATCTCCAGCTTCAATTGTTCCCTTCCTTCCGGGGATCTGAGCTCCCTCGAAGTCTTGTTAGAGAGTATCTCTATTATCGCGTCTCTTATTATGGGTTCCCTTTTCTGTACCTCTAGAACGACCTCGGGAGAGGAGAGTTCTAACGTTATAGAAACCCTAGCGTACATAGTGAGTTCTGGATCGGCAAGGTTCACTATGAAGGCGGGCTCGAGTTTATACATAACCCCAACCGCTTCTGGAGATACCTGAGGTTTGGGGGCTTCTTCTTTTTTCTCCTCGGCCTTTTTCGCGAAGAAAAAGAAGTAGGCTCCAGCGCCTCCCCCTATCAAAAGTATGAGGAGAAGGAGGCCGACAAGGAGGAGCTTGCCCTTGCCTCCGCCGGTCGCTTCCTCCGCTTGCTGCGCCTCCCTCTCCTCGTCAGCCATGGCTCCTATTATCTAACAAGATTCACCGTTTCATCAAGTATAGTATTGGAGGTTGTTATCACCCTTGCGTTCGCCTGATACGCTCTTTGAGCCGTTATCAAATTGATGAACTCCTTAGCTATGTCCACGTTCGACATCTCCAGCATCCCCGACCTGACTTTTTCAGCACCTCCTGGAACCATTATAGTCGGTGTGGTTATGGATGTATATAGGTTGGCTCCCTTCTTTATAAGCTCTTCAGGATCTGTGAAAACTGCTATCGCTACCCTGTACAGAGGTTTGGATTTTCCATTCGAATATACACCAACAACGGCTCCATCTTCAGAAAGAACGAAAACATCTACTAAATCACCTTTGGAGTACCCATCTTGTTCCATGGTAATTACGAAGTCTCCCGAGTATTGGTTTATGTAGGATAGTGGTATTGCGGAGCCATTGCTTACTTCAGCTCCTTCACCAACCAATATTCTTATCTCTTCATTAACATCACCGAATGTAGAGCCTATGTTATTTTGGAAATCGGAGTTTATGTTATCAACCTTTTCATTACCTGTTGGATCAAGGACAAAGTAGTATGTGCCTGTTTGAACGTCATATTTCATAGTAGCTGTGTCATAGATCAAATTACCATCGGAATCAAACTGTAGCGTGAGTGGTGTAAAACTTGGAGTTGGATCGCCTGGATCTGCAACTGTTATCGAATCTCCTACCCAGTCTATGTATATGGTGTCTTCTTTATCTGGCTCTCCACTATCTCCACCCCAATTAATCCCTATTTCATTTTCATTCAGTGTTGTTACTATGTAAACCTCCCACTCGTTAGTTGCAGATTTTCTGAAAAATACATTTGCTTCGTAAGGGTTGCCTAGGGAATCATAAATTGTTACCGTGTACCTGTAGTTATAAGTGTTTGGATCGTTTGGATCGAAAGCAGCTGTTATAGGTGACACATCAGCATTGAGATTCGTAGGCTGCAGGAAGGATATCTTACTCACAGCCTGAGGAGGAAGCTGGGTTTCTATTTTTATATCTTCAGGTGTTGTACCAATGGTATTACCCTGTTCATCAACCTTGAAGCCCTGCAGTTTTAAGCCTGCAGAGTTTACCATATACCCGTCCCTACTTATTCTGAATTGGCCATCTCTTGTGTAATATCTGTTTTGTGTAACAGGGTCGTCAAGAATGAAAAGCCCCCTTCCTTGGATAGCAAGATCTGTGTTTATGCCGGTTTGCTTAAAGTTTCCTATTGTCCATAATTTCTGCGTGCTATCTACCACAGCACCGGCGCCGTATGTAGTCGATTTTAGTGTCCCTGTTACTGTGTTAAGTCCAACGGTTACCGATGAGATCACATCCTGAAAGATAGGCCTCTGTGCTTTAAATCCAACCGTGTTCACGTTCGCCAAGTTATCCGACGTGAGGTCGATCCAGAAGCGGGAAGCGTCCATCCCGGTTACTGCGTTGAAGAAGCTCCTTAGCATGGCTTAACCTCCCGTGTATATTATCTGGGAAGCAGAGGCTTGCCTTCCCGAAAGCAGGTCGAGCATAAGCTCTCCGTTCACTATACCTGCGGATTTTACAGCGTCCTTGTATCCAAGCTGCCACCCTGGAACCTCGAAATCGCCCTTGAAGACCTTCACGATGAACTGGCCCTTGGGAAGGTCGGAGATATCTATGGGGTTAAGTCCCTTTTCCAGATCGATCTCCATCTCCTTTATGACCTCGTCCCCATCGTAGATCTTAACCTTAACGTTGCTGACTCTCTCTCCGGAGAGTATGTAGTAATCTCCTCCCTTCAACGTATCCAGGGTTTCGGTTGAGAAGACGAACTCCTTTCCTATAAGGTTTATCGTCTGCATAAAGGTCATCTGGTTCATCCAGGCGGTGAAGCTCTCCATGAACTGCTTCATGTCGGTGTAAAACCTGACCTGGTTTAGCCTTACCACATCCTCCAGCGATTTGGATAGATCCTGTTGTCTGAAAGGATCCTGGAACTTGAGGGTCTCTATATATATCTTCATGAAGTCCGTAGCCGACATGTTGTCGAAGGACTGAACGTAATCGGGCCCCACTATCTTGGGTTCAGGAGGCTTCACCTCGTAAGAAGAGCCCCTGTCGGTAAATATGTGGTTCATTTCTTCTCCCCCTGTTTTCTCTTGAGCTCCTCGGCCAGAATTTCTCCGAAGCTCTTTTGCTGGGCCTTTGCCTGCTTCTGGGCGAGGGCTCCCTTGAGATCGTAAATCCTCTTTTCCTTCTTAAGGACAACCTCCTTGTCTTTAACCTCCACCTTGAGGATCTCATCCATGGCTATGTATAAATATCGGCACATGTCAAAATTTTTTCAACCTCAATTTTTAAAAAACGTATTGACATTTTCTAGTGTTTGACAAAATTCATTATCATGAAACTTCTGGATACAGGAGTACTCTTAGAGTTCTTCTCAGGGTCGGAGGAAGAGATAGACAGGATAGACGCACTCTTCAGGGATATGGAAAAGCAGAAGGAAAAGCTCCTTGTAACTGAGGAGGTCATAATAGAGCTCGTGTACTACTTGGAGCAGGTTCAGGGATGGGAGAGGGAGGTGGTCGCGGACGTTGTGGGTACCGTTCTCCTCGACAGCCTCTTCTCCGTCGAGGATCGAGATATCGTCCAAAATGCCGTAAAAACCTACTCGAAGACAAAGCTCAGCTTTCTCGACTGCCTGAAGGTAGCTAAGGCGAAGAAGAGGAAGGTCAAGGAGGCCATCTCCTTTAACAGGAGGTTCGAAAAGGCCGGTCTGAAGCTCATCCGCCCGTGAGGGCTGTGTACAGTTCTTTCAGGTCCTTTAGGCTCTCTTCAAAGGAGACCCCGATCCTGTAGTCCTGCTTGAAGAAGTTGTCTATAAGCTCTTTGTTGTCCAACACCTTGTCCACAGCAGGATTAGAACCCCTCTTGTAGAGGCCCAGGTTCACCAGATCCTCCATAGACTCGTAGGAGCTTAGGAGCTCTTTAACGTACATCGCCATCTTCATGTGCTCTTCCGACACCAGCTTGGGCATGAGCCTTGAGAGGCTCTTAACCGGATCCACAGCAGGGTAGAGGCCCGCGTTAGCCCTCTTCCTTGAAAGAACTATGTGTCCATCGAAAACGCCCACGAGGGCGTCCGCCACGGGGTCTAGGGTCATGTCGTCTCCCTCCACCAGGACGCTGAAAATACCCGTTATGCTACCCCCTCCGCTGAAGTTCCCACAGCTCTCTACTATGTTCGTCATCATATGGAAGACCGAAGGCGTGTAGCCCTTCAGGGTGGGTGGCTCCCCGGCCGCGAGGCCTATTTCCCTCTGGGCCATAGCAAAGCGTGTTATTGAGTCCATAACCAGCAGGACGTCCGTCCCTTTGGAAGCGAAGTACTTGGCGTGGACTATCGCGCTGAGGGCGCCCTTTACCTTTACAACCGGTGGCTCGTCGGCGGTTGAAACCACCACTATACTCTTCCTGAGGCCCTCCCCTAAAACGTCCTCCACGAACTCCCTGACCTCCCTTCCCCTCTCACCTATCAGGGCTAAAACCACAACGTCCGCGTTGCTGTAGTTTGTTATCATCCCAAGGAGCGTGCTCTTGCCAACCCCGGCACCTGCGAATATGCCCACCTTCTGCCCCTTTCCCAGGGTGAACATACCGTTTATGGATCTCACCCCGGTGTCGAAGACCTCCTCTATCCTTTCCCTCTCGAGAGGGTTTACGCTGGAGAGCTCTATCGGGAGCCTATCTCTGGTGTAGAGAGGCTTTCCGTCCAGAGGCTCACCGAAGGGGTTTACCACCTTGCCGAGCAGCTCCTCCCCCGTCTGTGTGGAGACGTGCTCGCTCCTTATCAGGACCCTGTCACCCGGCTTTATTCCCGAGAGCCTCCCGTAGGGCATAACTATGCATCTGTCTTCGTTAAAGCCTATGACCTCACCGAGGATCTTGCTTCCCGAGGAGGGGTATATCTCGACCAGGTCCCCTGTGGCGCTTCCCGGGTTGTAGGCTTCCAGGTATATACCGCTTACCTTAACTACCTTTCCGTATATCCTAACCCCTCTCAAGGGCATTCTTTAAGGCCTCCCTGAAGACCTCTTCTAGGATCTCCTCGTGCTTCCTTTCTATAACGAACTTGGTTGTCTCTATCTTGAGCTCTCCAGGCCTCAGCTTGTCGTTTCCCACCACCTCTATATCCACCCTGTCCCCGAGCCTCTCTTTTATCCCGGCTATGAACTCGAATACCTTGTCCATGTCCGTTGGGTTCAGGACAACCTTGACGCTACCCTTGAGGTCCACAACCCTGTCGAAGACATCGCTGAGTATCTTTGTTACCAGCTCTTCCTTGGGTACTACGTCCGTGAGGAGAAACTCCTTTATCATCTCCTTAGAAAGCTCCAGAAACTCCCCTTTGAGCTCCTCCCTTACCTTGTCCAGCTGCCGTGTCAGGTTTTCTACTATCTCCTGAGCGAGAACCTTCTTTATCTCGTAAGACCTGAGATCTTCGAGGGTTTTTTCCAACCTGCTTTCTCTTTCTAAGAGCTCCTCCCTCAGCTTCTTGACCTCTTCCAGTAGGTCCCTGTTCTCCTTCTCTAAAAGGCTGAGCTTCTCCTCGAGTTCGGAGATCCTTGCCTGGGCCTCCTCCTTTTCCTCCCTGAGTCTTTGGAGCTCGTCCTTGAACCCCGCCGTCGGTGGACTCTGTGGCTCGGCGCTCCCGAATATGGGCCTGAATTCCTTAGACATAGGCCTCCTCTCCACCGAGCTCTATCTTGCCTTCGTCTATCAGCTTCCTTATGACGGCAACCACCTGCTTCTGGGCCTTCTCAACCTCGGACTTCTTGACGGGTCCGAGGGCCTCCATATCCTCCTGCATGATCTTTGCGGCCCTCTTGGACATGTTGGAGAAGAACTTCTCCTTTATATCGTCAGGAGCACCCTTGAGGGCTATTATCAGGGTGTTCTTGTCCACAGCTTTGAGGACTTCTATTATCGCCCTGTTGTCGAGCTTCCTTATGTCCTCGAAGGTGAACATCTTCTCCCTTATCCTCTCCTCGAGGGTGGGATCCTCCTCACCTATCTTCCTGAGGAGGTTCTCGGCGGTCTCCTTGTCTAGCATGTTCATGAGCTCGGCTGCTATGGCCACTCCCTCCTGTTTCTTTATGCCACCAGCTATACCTAGGGCCTTTATCTCCTCGGTTATGGTTTCTATAAGTTGCCTTAAGAACTGTGGGGATACGTTCTCTAGGGTGGCTATCCTCTTGACCACCTCGTATCTGAGGTTCTCGGGAAGCCAGGAGAGTATCTCAGAGGCCTTTCTGGGAGATAGCTGGGAAAGTAATACAGCTATGGTTTGGGGGTGTTCGTTCTTTATCAGACCCACAAGCACCCTGGTGTCTATCTTCTCTAGCTGCTCAAGTCCCTCCGCTACCCCAGCCGTTCCCAGAAGACTCTTTATCCTCTCGTAGACTTCGGGAGGGAGCACCCCCTGGAGCTGCTCGAGGAGGGTCTCCAAGTTCGAGTACTGGGTGGCGACGTAACTATAATCTTCTAAGAACTCCTGGACGGCGGCCTCTATGTCTCCTGGGGACAGGTCCTTTAGCCTCGCCGCTGTGAGAAATATCTTCTGTATCTCTTCCTCAGATAGCTCCTTGAGGATCTTGGCGGCCACATCCGGTGGCATGGACATGAGGAGAACGGCTGCCTTTTCGACCTTCGAAAGCTCCCTGCTCGTAGCCTCCGCCATCACCTAATATTAAAAACCCAAAAATCCAAAGTCTTCCGTCTTCTTTTGAATATATCCCTTCTGAGCGAGCTTTCCCTCCAGCACGGTTATCCACCTCTCTGGCATGCAACCCTTAGGGCAGAAAAGATTACAGTTGCTACAGTGGACGCAGTTCTGCAAGTTCAGGCTGAGAACGTCTCCAAGCCGCTCCTCACCGAGGCTGTCCCTCGGGTCTTCCTCTATTGAGTAGATCTTCGTTGTGATGGCTGGTCCCCCGAAGTCTCTGCCTTCGATCAGGGGAGGACAGACGTTGTTGCATATACCGCAGAGGATGCAATCCCACGCCTTCGAGGTTTTGGCAAGCTGGGAAGGTTCCAGGGTCAGGTTCTCCTCCCTGGGTACGAACCAGACCTTGTTCCTCCTCATGGCCTCGAAGATCTCCTCGTGGGATACGACCAGATCCCTGATCGGCTCTGACCCGTCCACCGGCTCTATTAGAACCTCATCTCCCGAGACCCTCGTATTGCAGGCGAGCCTGTGCTGGCCGTTCACCTTAACGGCACAGGTTCCGCATATACTAGCCCTACACATGGCTCTGAAAGATAGGCTCGGGTCTATCTCCTTCACCTTCTGGAGAAGCTCGAGAACCGTAGGGCTTTCATCCGTTTCTACTTCAAACTCCTTGAGGGTAAAACTCCCGTCCCTGAACAGCTTTAGCTTGACCCTCATAGGATTAAAAGATAGTCAGCGGAGTGTAAAATCTACGGTGAAATTTCTCAGGGCAACTTCAGGGTTTGCGAAGTACACCTTCACCGATAGATCTAGTTTGTAGAGAGCTTCCAGTAGCTCCTTCGCTCTCTCTTTTGAAAACTTATCAAGGTAGGTTTTGAACTTGAGCTGGCTGAACCTGTGCTTTATACCCAGGGTCTCCAAGGCCTTTTCCAGGCTTTGCCCCTGCTCTAAGAGTAGATGGGCGGTGTATATCCTCATCGCATAGTTTCCAAGCGTAGTCATGATCTGGAGTGGAGGCACTCCCGAGGTAAACATATCTCTGAGCGCCCGCAAGCTTTTTGCTAGATCTCCGGCGAAGAAGGCGTCTAGGAACTCGAACACCCCGTAGTTTCCCCATGGAGCGCAAACTCTACCCACAACCTCGGCGGTGATCCTCTTCCCCTCAGAGTACGCTATCAGCTTTTCAGTCTCTCCCTTCAGTATCATCAGATCTCCCCGGCACAGATCCACAAGTAGATCTAAAGCCTCCTCATCGATACCACCCGCCTCTCTCTCCAGCTTCTTCCTTACTATCTCCTTTACCTTCTTGACAGAGAGCCTGTCCGCCAGGATCACATCGCCCACGGAGGATATGGTCTTGAAGGGCTCCTTAGAGAGATCCTGGCTGGTCAGCTTTCTTTCTACCACCATGAAGAGCTTTGACCTGCTGAGCCTCTTTAAAAGGGCCAGCAAGGACTCCATGCTCTTCTTCCTTCTTCCGAGTTTTTTCAAAAAGTCCTCGAAGGACCTTAAGAAGACCACCCTGTCGGAGGTTTGGGAGAACATGGAACCTTCCGCGGTCAGTTCGTAGAGATCCTCGAGGCTCGTCTCGTCCCCCCACGCGAGTGTGAAGTTGTCTCCGTAAATATCTCTCAGCTTTCCCTCGAGGGTCTTTACCAGGTACTCCTCCTCCCCGTGAACCAGGTTTACCGGCTTTACCCTCCCCTTCTCCAAGACCTCCTTCTGGTACTGGAGAACCTTGAACATCAGTCTTCGGACTCTATAACTATCTCATCGCAGCTCTCGTCCTCTATTATCAGCTGGCAGGTCAGCCTCTCCTCCTCATCAACAGCACCTATCCTCCAGAGGGTCTCCTCCTCGTCCTCCGAGGGCTCGTTAAGGCACTCAAGGCCTTTCAGGACCCTCGCTATGCAGACACCGCACTGGCCGTCGGTGCAGCCGAACTCTATGTCCGCTTTCTCCAGCTCGTGGCTGAGCTCTCCGAACCTAACTCCCTTGGGAATGTCGAAGACCTTTCCATTGATCTTAACCTTCATAGCCTTAAATTTTACCCGCTCAGCCCGATGGTTGTATGATTTCAGATATATCTAATCGGTCTGGACGCCCTCTTCCACCACCTTCCTCGCCTCCGCTTCCTCCGGGACTCCTACGAAGGCGAGCTTCCCGTCCACTATGGAGGAGGGGACGCTCCTGACCATGAGCTTGTTGACCCAGTAACGACCTTCCGGCGTAGCTATATCCAGGACCTCGTACTTGAAACCGTACTCTTCCTGCAGCTTCCTCCACAGGGCGTCCGCGTGAGGACAGGTGGGACACCACTGAGACACCAGAAGTATTACGTGTCTGTCCTGTGCGCTCATATCACATGCACCTCATACATACTATATCCCACTCATCTATGTGCTCTCTCATCTTCTCGAGGGCTTCCTCGCCGGTAACCAGATCTTTAAGGTCCCTCTCCAGGTCCGTTGGCTTCAGCTTAACTATCCACGCCTCCCCGTAGGGGTCTATGTTTATGAAGTTTGGATCTTCCATTACCCTCTCGTTCACCTCGACAACCTCGCCTTCCACCAGCGCTGGCACCGGACCGGCCCACTTGCCGCTCTCGAGCGTAGCCACAGGCTTACCTTTCTTTACCTTCGTGCCTACCGGCTTTATCCTAGCGTGAAGGAGCCTTCCCGCCCTCGTCTGACCCACATCGGTAAGGCCCATAGTTACCGTTCCATCCTCGTTGATCCTTAGCCAGACCTGGTTCTCGATATCGTAGTAGAGGTCCTTGGGTATCATACACCCCTGATACTCCCACGCGTTCCCGAAATCCTGAGTTTTCTTCTCCATCAATTAATAATATAACCCATGAGTAAACAATCGTTGACTCGAGCTCCGAGCGGCCTATAGTAAATAATTGATTACTCTCAAAAGGAGGTCGAAGTGTTTTACGTGTCTAAGGTATCTCCTTTCTTCTTTTTGCTGGCACTTCTCAATCTGGTGCTTTCTTTAGCCTTCAAGCTCATAGATTCTGATCTGGTTCTGTTCACTGTCGCTCTCGTCTTCGGGTTCATAGGCACGACACTTATAGGAGCTATGTACCAGATAGTGCCCAACTCCCAAAACAGAAAGTTGCCCTTCGCCGGACTGTCTTACGCTGTCTTCGTGGTAGTTCTGGTCTCCTTTGTCCTCTTCTACGCTGGAGAGCATCGGGTAGCATCGGGTATGCTTTCCCTAGCATACTTTGCGTTCCTTGTCCATGTACTCTTGAGCATACAAAACTGGATGCCCGTTACCGTTAAGTTTCTTGGAGCTTCAGCCCTTTACCTTTTCCTGGCGTCCCTCTTCCTGTTTCTGAGCCTCGCTTACGGCCTGGTTCCTTTTCAGCTTGCCGTTCACAGCCTTACGGTTGGATCGATGCTCAGCGCGGTTTACGGCGTGGAGCTGGCCTGGATACCGATGCTTCTTATGGAGACCCTTAACGTTAAGAGGGCAAAGAACCTCTTCTGGGCGAAGCAGGTCTCCACGGTTATCTTCCTCCTTGCCTTCTACTCTCTCGAATACCGTCTCGTAGCTCTGGCTTCCCTTCTCGAGCTAGGAGTTTCCCTCTACTTCTTGTACCTTATCTACTCCCTTATCAAGAACAGGAGAATGCCCTCTCCAATCCCCTACGTTGTAAAGGTCTTTCTGGTGGCCCTCGGGTTACTGCCCTTCGGCATACTTATGGGCGGCTTCCTCGCCTCCCACCCGCAGCTGATAGGTGGAGCCCTCGATCTTCACGTTGACCTTCTCGTGTACGGCTTCACAACCTTTACCATATTCGGAGGGATGTCCCACCTTCTGCCCAGGATAGTCTGGAACTGGAAGTTCGCCTCCTCAAAGAAGGATAAAGTCCCGGCTGTGAACGAGCTTGTAGATGAAAAGGGCTTTCCTAAGTTCATAGAAGTATCCCTGATCATGTTCGCAGTGTTCTTGTACCTCGATCTTTCCTTCTACCCGTTGGACAGGCTTTCCCCCATTTTGTACCTCTTTATCCTCGGGTACTTCCTCAGGCTAACCTTCCTTCATCTTGTGAATAAACTTAAGGAGGTCGGAGATGGCGGTGATAAAGAAACTTGAGGAGAATTTCTCAGACCTTTCCCCTCAGCGGGATCTCGTTTACGAGGACGGAAACGCCAAGGTGATAAGGTTCTACCTGAAAGAAGGTCAGGAGATAAAACCTCACAGGTCTCCTTCAAGCGTGTTTATAACCGTACTTAGGGGTAGCCTTGTGTTCACCTCGGAGGAGGGTGAAGAGACCCTCGAGGAGGGTACAACCATATTCTACAAACCACAGGAGCTACACGGGTTCAGGGCCCTGAAGGATTCGATCGTCGAGGCTACCATATCCCCGAACCCGACCGCTAAGCGGGTAAACCTTTAGAAATCACCTTATGTAGGTGATTATCAGCGTTATAAGTATCCCTAGGAACAGGTTTATCCAGACAAAGTTGGGTATGTGTTTGAAGAGCTTCTTTCTCAGAAGCCAGAAGTATATGTAGGTAAAGTTGAGGACCATTATCCCGTATAGGAACAGCTTTATGTGAAAGAGTGTGTTGGTGCTTAAATCAGGCCTGAAGG
>JALWEK010000146.1 GCA_027014185.1 Aquificaceae bacterium | reverse complement strand
CTCCTTATCTTGTCGGAGATGGCGACCGCCCTCCTGAGGTTCTTTCCCGGCATCAGGATTATGAACTCCTCGCCTCCCCATCTAGCGATTATGTCCGTTTCTCCGAGGTTTTCCAAAGCTATCGAGGCTACCTTCTTTATAACCCTGTCCCCGAAGAGATGGCCGTAGGTATCGTTTATCTGCTTGAAGTTATCTATATCGAATATTACCAAGGAAAGGGGCTCCCCGTTCTTCTTCGCGTTTTCAACCTCTCTGTTGAGTATCTCCTCGAAGGCTATCCTGTTGAGTATCCCGGTCAGGTTATCGGTCCTCGCTATCCTCTCCCAGACCTCCCTGTACCTCTCCGACATCCAGGCGTAGAAGTAGAAGATAACCGTCACGAGGGAGTAACTGAGGTACGCATCCAGCAGAGACTCCGTCCACAGCTTGCCGGCGATGAGGACAAAAATAAAGTGGACCAGAAGATAGCCCGCGGACCAGTAGATACCTTGTCTGCCCTTAAGAACGAAGGAAAGGGCGGGAACAACGCTGAGCCACACGAAGCTAGATCTGTCTTCGGGCAGCTCGTCGAAGATGGCCACGATGAAGACGGAACCAAACAGCAGTATGGCGAGGGTCGCGAGGGAGTCTATGTTCTTGTACTTTCTGGCGATAAAGGGGGTGAGAAAGAGGAGTATCCCGACCAGAAGCTCCGAAAGGGCGACGGCAAAGTCGTTCTCAGAAAAATCCATGATCGAGTACATCAGGGCGGCTATCGACCCGATGAAGGAGAGAACGGTAAGCAGAGCTATCCTTAAAAAAGCCGTTCTGTATATCAAGGGATTGGGCGATCTCTCCTGAGGAGGTATTATGCTATCTACGAAGGCTCGGAACCTACCCCTTAACCCCATTAAGTAGTCTATCGTTGCCTCTATTAAAGCATATAATTTATAAATATGGCGAAGAAAAAAGAGGAGCTGAAGGTCGAGAGTCTCGAGGAGGAGGTTCAGGAGCTAAAGAAGAGCTTATTCGGTATATTTGAACATCTATTACCACCCAGGGAGGTAAGGGAGGAGGTAATCAGGAACGTTTACAACATAGAGCTTTCGCTTCTTAAGATAGCTAAAGCGCTTCTCGATTATCAGGTGGAAAACCTAGAGAGGAAAGTGGAGGGAAGATCTAAAAAGAAAAAGGCTCAGAAGATAGAGGTAGAAGGTTAGAATCTCCCTTTTATCTCGTATCCACAGCTCCTACATCTGCCCCTTTCCAGATCGATCTTCGTTATCATGTACCCCTTCCTGCCTATAACCTCGTTTCCGCAGTTAGGACAGAAGGTGCTCTCGTGTTCGTTCCCGAAGAGGTTGCCCACGTAAACGTACTCGAGACCTGCCTCCTTTCCTATCCTGTAAGCCTTTTCAAGATCCTCTACCGGTGTAGGGGGCAGATCTGTGGCCTTGTAGTAAGGGAAGAACCTCGACAGATGCCATGGGACCCACGGGGCGAGCTCGTTCACTATCCACTCGGCTATCTTCCTTACCTGGTTCTCGTCCAGGTAGCGTGGCACGAGAAGGGTGGTGAGCTCTACCCACTTTCCCCTCTCGAAGACGAACTTTATGGTTTCGAGGACGGGTTCTAACCTCCCTTTAGAGTACTTTCTGTAAGACTCGTCCGAAAAGAACTTCAGGTCTATGCTGTACGCGTCCATATACTTGTCTATCTCCTCGAGGGGTTCGGGGTTTATGTACCCTGCGGTAACCATCACGTTCTTCAACCCCCTCTCCTTTGCAAGCCTTGCCACATCTATCATGTACTCGGCAAAGATGGTTGGATCTGAGTAAGAGTAGGATATGCTCTCGCATCCTTCCTCCAAGGCCTTCTCCACGACAAGCTCCGGTGGAACGTTGGTATCCTCAAAGAACCTGTTCTTGAAAACCTCCCCCTTAGGAACCTGAGATATCTCCCAGTTCTGACATCCCTTGCAGTGTAGGTTGCAACCGGGGGTGGCTATCGTAAGGGTTCCATGCCCCGGATAGAAGTGGAAGAGAGGTTTCTTCTCAATAGGGTCTATCGCCGCCGATATAAGGGATCCATAGGTGTATGTGTAGAGCTTTCCACCGTGGTTAACCCTCACACCGCATGAGCCAACCTGCCCGTCTTTGAGTCCGCATCCCACGGGGCAGAGGTAGCACTCCACCTTCCCGTTTACCGGTCTCCAGAACTTCGCTAACGCCTTCATTTCTTTACAATTTATTCATCAATAAATCTAAGTCCACACATATAAATAGTGGTCCACGGGTAACCGTTCAGTACTTAAGTTAAAATACTCCCCATGTACTTCCAAGAGATAATAATGAACCTCCACCGCTTCTGGGCGGACAGAGGCTGTCTGATATGGCAGCCCTACGACGTGGAGGTTGGTGCGGGGACGATGAACCCGGCCACCTTTTTGAAGGTCCTCGGTCCTCAGCCCTGGAACGTGGCCTACGTGGAACCATCGAGAAGACCTCAGGACGGCAGGTATGGAGAGAACCCTAACAGACTCCAGCACTACTACCAGTTTCAGGTCATCCTCAAACCAGCTCCAGATGATCCCCAGGGGATTTACCTTGAAAGTCTTGAAGCCCTCGGTATAAACGTAAAGGATCACGATATAAGGTTCGTCGAGGACGACTGGGAGTCGCCTACCCTTGGAGCGTGGGGCCTCGGATGGGAGGTCTGGCTGGACGGCATGGAGATAACCCAGTTCACCTACTTCCAGCAGTCGGGAGGGCTCGACCTGGACGAGATATCGGTGGAGATAACGTACGGACTCGAGAGGATAGCCATGTACATCCAGGAGGTGGACAGCGTATTCGATATAGAGTGGAAGGAGGGGGTAACCTACGGGGACATCTTCAAAAGGGCGGAGTGGGAGTGGAGCACCTACAACTTCGAGAAGGCGGACGTCGATATGCTCTTTAGACTGTTCGAGATGTTCGAGTCCGAGTCCAAGAGGCTCGTTGGGGAAAGACTGGTCCTTCCTGCCTACGATTACCTGCTCAAGTGCTCCCATACATTCAACCTCCTCGACGCGAGGGGAGCGATCTCCGTTCAGGAGAGGGCCAGGTACATACGGAGGATGAGCAGCCTGGCAAGGGAAATAGCCCAGCTCTACTTAGAGCTGCTTAGGTAATATATTGATAGCGATGAGAGACCTCCTCATAGAGATCGGTACCGAAGAGCTCCCACCTTCCGTTATAGAACCAGCCCTGGACTTTATCAAGGTAAAACTGGGCGAGATACTCAAAAGGGAAGATATAGAGACCTTTGGAACCCCCAGGAGGCTCGCCTTTTACATCAAAGAATTTGAGGACAGGAAGGAGATAAAGGAGGAGGTGATCTTCGGCCCACCCTGGAAGGTGGCGTTCGACGAGGAGGGAAGGCCCACCAAGGCCCTGGAAGGTTTTCTCAAAAAACACGGGGCTGTCCCGGAGGAGGTCTTCAAAGAGAAGAGGGGAAAGGGAGAGTACGCGGCAATAAAGGTAGTTCACGAAGGCAAGAGCCAGCTGGACAACCTAAAGGATAGATTTGAGGACATCCTGCTCTCCGTTCCCTTCCCCAAGAAGATGAGATGGACCTCGTCCAAGAGGATGACCTTTTCGAGGCCTATAAGGTGGATACTCGCCCTTTACGGCAGCGATGTTCTCGATCTCAGGTTCGGCGATCTTAAGGCCGGGAGAAGAACCCAGGGCCACAGGTTCCTATCCGGTGGATGGATAGAGCTCAAAGAGGCCTCGGACTACCTGAAGATCCTTGAGGAGAACCGTGTAATTCCACAGATAGAGAAGAGGAAGAGGATGGTTCTTAATGGAATAGAGGAGATCGTGAAATCCCAGGGTGGTAAGGTGGAGCATCCAGAGGGCCTGGTGGAGGAGGTAACCAACCTCGTCGAGTACCCCTTCCCGGTTCTAGGAAGGTTCGAGGAGAGGTTCCTCGAGCTCCCGGAGAGAGTTATAATCACCGTCGCCGCCCATCACCAGAGGTTCTTCTGTGTATCCAAGGAGGGTAAGCTGACGAATCTCTTTGTAGGTGTGAGCAACAACGAGCCGAAGACCGACCTGATAAGGAGGGGGTACGAGAAGGTCCTAAGGGCCCGTTTGGAGGACGCCCTCTTCTTCTACCGTGAGGACCTGAAAAGCAGGCTCGAGGATCTTGTTCCAAAGCTTTCTGGAATTTTAATCCATCCTAAGATAGGTACGGTCCTCGACAAGGTGGAAAGGCTCAAAAGGGTTTCGGAGAAGCTCTGCGAGCTTGTGGGATGCGGCGAGGATCAGAAGAGAAAGGTTGTCAGGGCAGCCCATCTTTCCAAGGCAGACCTTCTTACCGAGATGGTGAAGGAGCTGGACGAGCTCCAGGGCTACATGGGGTACGTGTACGCGCTGAAGCAGGGCGAGGACGAGGAGGTGGCCCTCGCTCTATATGAGCAGTACAAACCCAAAGGCCCGGAGGACGAGCTGCCCGGAACTTTCACTGGGGCGCTCCTCTCGGTCGCGGACAAAATAGACGATCTGATCTCCTTCTTCTCGGCGGGTGAGATTCCGAAGGGCAGTTCCGACCCCTACGGCCTCAGGCGCTCGGCTTTCGGGATCTTCAGGATCCTTGAGTCAAGGGGGTGGGATATAGATCTCAAAGATGTATTTCCCGTTTACGGTAAGGTGGAAAACACAAAGGAGCTAGAGAGGTTCCTGGCACAGAGACTAGAATCCTATTTAGAAAACTGGGGCTACGACATAGTCAGGGCGGTTTTGGCCGTTCACAGTGCCCTCAGGCCCCTGGTGGTTATCGAAAAGGTAAAGGAGCTGAGCAAGGCCAGGAACAGTGAGGAATTCACGGATGTGTGCGAGGCCTACAGAAGGGTTGTTAAAATATTACCCAAAGGGTGGGAGAGCTCCGAGGTGAAAGAAGCGCTTTTTAAAGAGAAGGAGGAGTTTGAACTCTGGGGAGCGGTAAGGGAGCTCGAGGGTAGGGAGAGGTTGACCCTCCAGGATCTCTCGGAGCTTAAAGAACGTATAGATGCCCTGTTCGACAAAGTCCTGATAATGGACAAGGATGAGAACATAAGGAAGAACAGGCTCTCCCTTCTGAAGAGGACGCAACTTCTTTTTAATAGGATCGCAGACTTCAGCGAGGTCCTTTTCAAGGAGGTTTCCTGATGAAGAAAGATGCCTACGTTCTCTGGCTCGATGAACTCACCATCGAGGACATACCCGTAGCCGGGGGTAAGAACGCCTCCCTAGGGGAGATGATAAAGAACCTCAGCCCCCTTGGTATAAACATACCCTACGGGTTCGTGGTAACATCCACGGCTTATTACAAGTTTCTGGACTACAACAATCTGAGGGACAAGATCAGGGAAACCCTAAAGGGGCTCGACGTAAACGATATATCCGACCTGTCCAGAAGGGGATACAGGATAAGGGAGCTCATAAAGGGCGGGGAATTTCCCCCCGAGATAGAGGATCTCATAAAGGAGTACTACGACAAGCTCTCCGAGAGATACAAGACCCATGCGGTCGATGTAGCGGTTAGATCGTCGGCCACCGCTGAGGACCTCCCGGACGCGTCCTTCGCTGGACAGCAAGAAACTTATCTGAACGTGGTGGGAGCGGAGAACGTCCTGACCGCGATAAAGAACTGCTTCGCCTCCCTATTTACCGACAGGGCTATCTCATACAGGGAGTCCTTCGGGTTCGATCACTTCAACGTTGGGATAGCGGTCGGCGTGCAGAAGATGGTCCGCTCTGACCTGGGAGCTTCGGGAGTCATGTTCACCCTGGACACCGAGACAGGATTCAGGGACGTGGTCGTCATAAACGCCATATACGGCCTGGGCGAGCTAATAGTCCAGGGTATGGTTACCCCCGACGAGTACATGGTCTTCAAGCCCACCTTCCAGCAAGGCTACTCGGCTATAATTGAGAAAAAACTGGGGAGGAAGGACAGAAAGATGGTCTATGGAACAGGGGAGGAGAGGACCAAGATAGTGAACGTCCCCGTCGCGGACCAAAAGAAGTTCGCTCTCGAGGACGAGGAGATACTCAAGCTCGCCGAGTGGGGAATACTGATCGAGAAGCACTACTCGGAGAAGAAGGGCAAATGGACCCCCATGGACATAGAGTGGGCAAAGGACGGCCTCCTGAACGAGCTCTTCATAGTCCAGGCGAGACCCGAAACCGTACACTCGAGGAAAGCGAGCAACGTAATCAAGGTTTACAAGATCCTTGAACCGGAACACGAACGCGCGAAGAAGAGGCTCGTCCAGGGTATAGCGGTGGGCGACAAGATAGCCACGGGTAAGGTGAGGATACTCTTCGACCTTAAAGACGCCGAGAGCTTCCAGGAAGGGGAGGTCCTTGTAACGGACATAACCGACCCCGACTGGGAACCGGCCATGAAGAAGGCCTCGGCCAGAGATAACAACAGGGCTGGCAGCACGGCCCACGCCGCAATAGTGGCGAGGGAGCTCGGGATACCGGCCGTTGTGGGGACCGGTAACGCCACCGAGGTACTACAGAACGGAATGGAGGTTACGGTCTCCTGTGCGGAGGGCGAGACGGGTTACGTCTATGAAGGACAGCTGAAATACGAAGTTGAGGAGATAAACGTCGAGGACATTCCAAGACCTCGGACAAAGATAATGATGAACGTAGGAAACCCAGAGTCCGCCTTCAGGCACGCATCGATCCCGAACGACGGGGTAGGCCTCGCAAGGGAGGAGTTCATAATAGCCAACTATATAAAGGTCCATCCCCTTGCGCTCATCCACTACGAGGACATAAAGGACCTCTACCGGAAACTCCAAGATGCGGGGCTCGTGGACGATAGGGGTTTTGTAACCTTCAGGGCTATATACGCTCATGCCAACGGAAGGCTTAAGGACAAGCTAGCGAAGGGCAAAGAGAAGAGGAGTGTGAACCTGAGGAGAATTATAGAGGAGATAGACAAGTACACCTTCGGCTACGACGACAAGAAAACTTACTACATTAAGAAGCTCTCCTACGGCGTGGCCAAGATATCGGCCGCCTTCTACCCTAACCCGGTCATAGTCAGGTTCTCCGACTTCAAGTCCAACGAGTACGCCAACCTCATAGGCGGTCAGCTCTTCGAGCCAGAGGAAGAGAACCCGATGCTCGGATGGAGAGGGGCCTCCAGATACTACTCCCCCGTCTTCAAAGAGGCCTTTGGGATGGAATGTCAGGCGATACTCAGGGTGAGGAACAAGATGGGCCTTACCAACACGAAGGTGATGATACCCTTCTGCAGAACACCGGACGAAGGGGAGAAGGTTCTCCAGGTTATGGAGGAGTTCGGCCTCAAAAAGGGTGAGAACGGCCTTGAAGTTTACGTCATGGCAGAGCTCCCCAGTAACGTTGTCCTCGCGGACGTCTTTGCCGAGGTCTTCGACGGGTTTTCGATAGGTTCCAACGACCTCACCCAGCTGACCTTGGGACTTGACAGGGACTCTGAGCTCGTAGCCCACCTATACGATGAAAGGAACGAAGCTGTCAAGAGGCTGATAGCCCAGCTCATATCCACAGCCAAGGATAGGGGAAAGAAGGTGGGAATATGTGGACAGGCCCCATCGGACTTTCCCGACTTCGCCCAGTTTCTCGTCGAGCAGGGTATAGACAGCATATCCCTGAACCCTGATTCGGTCCTTAAAACCCTGCTCGCTGTTGCCGAAATGGAAAAGAAGATGGGGGTCCATGGATGAAATTAGCATTAGAGATGCCCAGCTTGGGGAGGATCCTAGGCAGGACGAAAACGGGACTCTCCGTTTACCTTACCGACAAGCTCCTGCGCGTTTTAGAGCTGGACAAGGAAAAGAAACCCGTTTTCGAGCCCGTGGAGGTATTCTGGGAGCACGAGGGGGAAGAGGAAAAGATAAAGATACTGAGCCAGATAGTGGAGACCAACAAGCTGAAGGGTAAAGACGTAGTCTCCTGCATAACCGCAGACGAGGGTATCCTCAAGTTCCAGAAGTTTCCCATAGCGATGTCTAAAAAGGACCTCACTGAAGCTATAGACTGGTACATAAAGTCGGAGACGCAGCAGATAAGGGAAGAAACCATATTCGATTACTACTTCCTCGAAAAGGAACCGGACGACAAGTACATAAAGGTCGTGATAACGATAGCCAGGAAGAACTCGGTGGACAGGCTTACCAAGATGCTCAAGTCGGCAGGCCTGAACCCCAAACTGATAGATTACGAGATAGTGGCGATAATAAACTACGGCCTGATCAGCAAGCTCCCCCCTCCCTTCTCAATACTCTACATCGACTATCACGAGAGCGTGCTCACCTACTACGCTAAGAACTCTATTTCCTACAACAAGATAGACTTCAACTACAAGTACTTCAGGGACACGAAAGATACGGCGTTGCTGGATACCTTCCTGATAGAGGTGAGGAACCTTCTCGTGATAAACGAGATATCCAACGTTTACCTGGCAGGGCCTATCATAGGCGATGAGCTCACGCTGGAGAACATAATGATGAACCTCCCCGTTCTCGGGATACTCGACCTGGAAGAGGCTCCGCCAGCCTTCTTCATACCTTACGTTCTCTCTCTCAGGGGTCTGGAGGAGTAGGGATGATAAGGATAAACTTACTGAAGAAGGAGAGGAGGGGACTTGCCCTCCCTGACATATCTAAATTAAGGAAGATAGAGCTAAGGGATCTTCTGAAGGATAGGGTCCTATACATAGTTCCTATAGTGGGCTTTGCGGTCGTTGGAGTTGAAGTGTATTACGCTTACCAGCTCAAGCAAGAGATAAATACGTTGAGGGCCGAGGTGAACAGCCTCACGCTTCAGAGGAACAAGCTGAAGAAGAAGGCCGATGCGATACAGGCTCAAAAGAGAGCCCTGCAGGCCGAGATAAACAAGGTGAAAACCAGGATAAAGTACCTTGAGATGAGCAAGGATGTGATCCTAGTGCTCAAAAGGTACTACGAACCCTTCAACGGAGCCCTCAACTACCTGTACACGATAGTGCCCTCGACGGTGTGGTTCGACAGCCTTTCCCAGAACATGGACTTCGAGAAGGTGAACGTCGAGCTCAACTTCGGATCCTACAACATAGACTCCATAAAGGATTTCTACTCTATGGTCAAGAGGGAGTTTCCACTTCTTCTTCCCGGCGAGATAAAGAAGCAGGAGAACAAGAGCGGGATAATCTTCTACGTGTCGTCCGTGAAGGCTAAGAAAGATCTAACCGGTGGGGGAGAGTGATGGCGAGTTTCAAGGAACAGTGGGAGGCTGCGCCCCTCTGGCAGAGGGTGATAGTTGTACTCATACTCCCGACCGTACTGGTGGGAGCGATATGGTTCTACGTTATAAAGCCAGATATGGAGACACGGGATAGACTTGTGAGCCAGAGGGAACAGCTCAAACAGGAGATAGCCAAGTACAGAAGGCTGATCAGACCACAGGTTATAGAGAACCTGAAGCA
>JALWEK010000145.1:2636-3039 GCA_027014185.1 Aquificaceae bacterium | reverse complement strand
CCCGTAGAGCCTGGGATGATGCCTTACAGGTATCTCGGTTATCCTCGCCCCGAACCTCTTGGCTAGGGCCGGGAGGAACCTGTGCATATCTCCGTAGAGCCTGTATCTTTTTGCTATCTCAGCCCTGTAGGCCTTTAGTGTGCACCCGTAGTCGTGGAGTTCTACACCAGTGACCTTGGAGATTATCCAGTTGGCTATCTTCGAGGGAAGCTTCCTCGAGAGGAAGGGATCCTTCCTGTCCTTCCTCCATCCGCTCACTATGTCGTAGCCCTCCTCTACCTTCTCCAGAAGCCTCGGGATGTCCTCAGGATCGTTCTGGAGGTCCGCATCCATAGTGATTATCACGTCCCCCTTCGCGTGCTCGAAACCCGCATACATGGCCGCGGTCTGTCCGTAGTTTCTC